>CAZPPY010000028.1:0-1745 GCA_964588575.1 uncultured Candidatus Saccharibacteria bacterium | reverse complement strand
TCACCGTAATCTTTCTTATGTATCTAGCTTCGCCGGCGGGATACAATATATATAGCCACGTGCAACCTCACGGCACGGAGGACAGCAGTCAAAAAAGGAGGGAACACATGCTACAAAAATTTGAAGTAACTGGCATCCACTTTGCATTGCGCGAGGATCTGCGCACATACGTTACTGATAAGCTCGGCAAATTAGACCGGTACCTCCCGAAGCATAGTCGCGTGAGTGCACACATGGAAGTGCGCTTATTCGAGGCGCAGCGCGGCGGCAAGAAAGAGCCGGAATGCGAAGTGACACTCTTTGTGCCGCGGGAAACGATTAATCTCCATGAACACGCCGGGACAATCTATGCCGCGGTGGACAGGGCAGAAGTCAATATGAAGCAGCTGATCAAGAAATATAAAGATTCGCTTGGTGTGGGTGAACGCCGACAGCATATGCTGGCCCGGTTGCGCCGGAAATGGTTCGCCCGAATGCCGGAAGTTACGGAATAAGCAGCGTCAGAAATCATAAGAAAAGTTCGCATTATCGGATAAAAAACGGTACAATACCCATAATCGTTCTGACCAAAACTGAACATGAGCAGGGAGTAATGCGAATCTATGAACATTGTCTTTAAAAAGATCCTGGGTGATCCGCAAGCGCGGACAATCAAGCGCCTGAAGAAGCGAGTAAAGGCTATCAACGATCTGGCGCCGAAGTACCAGAAAATGTCGGATGCCCAGCTGCAGAAACAAACTGATGTCTTGAAGAGGCGGCTAGCGAAAGAATCGCTTGACGCTATTCTGCCGGATGCGTTTGCAATTGTCCGTGAAGCGGCAGACCGGACGCTTGGCATGCGTCACTTTGACGTGCAGTTGATTGGCGGCATGGTGCTGCACGAAGGCAATGTAACCGAAATGAAGACAGGTGAAGGCAAGACGCTGGTCGCGACGCTGCCGCTGTATTTGAATGCGCTTACTGGCAGGGGTGCGCATATTGTCACGGTAAACGATTACCTTGCGCAGCGTGACTCTGGCTGGATGGGCCGGATCTATACTTTCCTAGGCCTCAGTACTGCCGTCATTATGGCCGACAAGTCGTTCATTTACGACCCTGCATATACCAATGACGAGCACGAAGACGAACGTTTCCGCCACCTGAAACCATGCACCCGTCAGGAGGCATACGCCGCGGATGTTACCTATGGCACGAATAACGAATTCGGTTTCGACTATCTCCGCGACAATATGGTGCGTGAAGTGGATCAGCTTCGCCAGCGCGATCTGCATTATGCGATCGTCGATGAAGTTGACTCAATCCTGATTGACGAAGCCCGTACACCGCTGATTATTTCCGCGCCAAGCGTAACGCCTGGTACTGCATATGCGCAATTTGCAAAAGTCGTTCGCCAGCTCGTAAAAGACAAAGATTATGAAACCGATGAAAAACGCAAGACGGTAATTCTGACCGATGCAGGTGTTGAGAAGATCGAGAAAGCGCTCGGGCTGGAGAATCTCTACGGTAGCGAAAATATCCGTACGATTTACCACCTGCAGCAAGCGCTGCGCGCCCACGCGCTTTTCAAGCGTGATAAAGATTACGTTGTCACCAAAGACGGCGAGGTAGTGATTGTCGATGAATTTACCGGCCGCCTTCTGCCGGGACGCCGCTACAATGAAGGCCTGCACCAGGCGATCGAAGCCAAAGAAGGCGTCGAGGTCCAGCAGGAATCAATGACATTGGCGACGATCAGTTTCCAGAAC
>CAZPPY010000027.1:9334-12136 GCA_964588575.1 uncultured Candidatus Saccharibacteria bacterium | reverse complement strand
TTTCAGAATATGTCATAGGACTCATACTGTACAGGAGGTAAAGGAACATGGCAATGCGTCCGGGAAATAGATGATAAAAATGAAAAACCGCATGGCGGAAAGTGGTGGTAAGACCAGCTTTTGCCATGCGGCCATTCGTCAAGTCCGGGACTTAGGCAGTTTCCTTTCTAGCCCGGAGGGGTTTGTTCAACGACGTGCGTTAGCGACTGTATGCACAGCGTTCGAGAGATTCTGACTGCTTGTCTCCATCACACGAATCATGTCGTGTAGTAGCTGTACAAGCATAGAGATGGACTCCCTCGCTTTTGCCGCATTCAGCACGTCGCGATCAGCGTCCGAGATGGTCACCTGATCACCTGAAGTCAGCCGTACTACCCAGCTATCTGTAGCTAAGAACTCGATCTTCTCCACGTGTTCCGTTGCGAGATCGACCGGGCTGTTAGTAGCCTGGCTAGTTACCTGGACCATTGCCATAGTAGGAGCCTCCTGAAGAACAAATCCGTCACTGCGACGAACACATCACATAGAATAACATAAACATTAACTATAGTCAATCTATATCTGGTCGAAACTTGTAGAAAATACCTATAAATGCAAAAAACCGCATAACGAAGAGAAATAAACCCGAAGGTCAAACTCTCCGCTACGCGGTCGATTCGTAAAGTACACGTCCACTTAGGCCCTCTATAGGTGCGACATGCATTGTCTCCAATATCTGCTCTGCCTGGAAGGTGAGAGAAGATATTCTGTCGTTCTGAGTGCGAATAGCTCAGAAGCGCTGTGAAAATCAAATCTGCAGGATCTGCAAGAGGTGATTTCAACAGAGTCGTGGCCCAGACAACCCGGTATATGGATCCAGCTTTATGAGCCGGATGCTTTTTCGCGAAACACGCAGATTCAATATCCATCACTGGCTATTGTTGCTAACGTATTTGTCAACATGGTATGGTGCCTGCCGAAGCAAGGTGACGTCTACCGTGCGACCCGGGGCCTGTTAGGCCTGTCCTCCGACTGACAAGTGAGACAATCTTTTAACTTAACGAACCACCTCTAAAAGGCTAAAAGTATTATGTTTAAATGAAGTAATAAAAGAAGTTCACGGAGGAAGCTGATGGCTAAAGGCCAACAACTCCCCCGTTAGGGATTTACAGAAGGCTACCCTTCGGTCGTCGGTTCATCCGGCCGATTACGCGGCGGTCTGCCTCGACGTTTGCCGTTCGGGCGCTTCTCTGCAGGTTGTTCACCGGCAGATTCGTCCGTTGCACCTTGCGGCGCGTCTGAACCTTCTGTAGGCTCCTCAGTAGTTGCCCGCGCTTCGGAAGTCACACCCAATGTATGGGCGAGGACCAACAACTTCTCGACGAAGTTATCGTCTCCTTCACGCTGACCAATCAGCTCCCGTAGCAGCTGGCTGGCTTCATCGTCGAGTTTTACCCCGATTCCGAACTTCATATTGATTTGCACGTTCTTTCTCCCTTTCTGTGGGAAGAAACAGCAACCTCCCATTGGGCGCTGACACACTTTCGCATGCGTCGTGCATATTAGCATAATTATTTGAAATTGTCAAAACTGACAGTGATAATGTGTTGGCGCATGGCAGAAAGTGGTCGTAAAACCAACTTTTGCCATGCGGCCTGTTCGCGTTTTTCGGCGAGATTAGCCAGCGCGTGTGAGGCTGTGGTAATCATGCTCGTCGATCTTGTGCGTGACGGGTCTGGTCGGTGCCTCCGGTCTGTTATAGGTCATGATGACGATGTAATAGCCATCATCGTCATGATCGATTTGACCGACATGCAGGGTATTGAGCGTTACCTTCTTTGGTTTTAGAGTTGCTGCCGCAACACCACGATCGGTAACTGGAACAAAAGCCATTGCCTGACCCCCTTCGGAACTGTGTATCCGCAACTTGCGAACTATAATAAAATAGCATAAATTCTATATATGTCAATTGCATCCACATCTGTTATAATGCAGCTGATGAATATGAGTAGTCTCAGTTATGGTTCAGTGCGGGCGAGCGCCCTCGGGGCCGCCTGATTTTCTTTACTCGACATTTCCTCATCAGTAACTGGAGTTAACCCCTTATGGACGCACAAACAATCCGTAAAAAATATCTTGAATTTATGGTCAGCAAGGGCCATAAAATAATTCCTCGGGCTTCAATCGTGCCGCAGAACGACCCGACGACGCTGTTTACCGGTTCGGGCATGCAGCCGCTGATCCCGTATCTGCTCGGCGAAGTTCATCCCTACGGCACGCGGCTTACAGACAGCCAGCCGTCACTGCGTGCGCAGGATATCGAAGACATCGGCGACAATCGTCATACGACGTTTTTTGAGATGCTCGGTAACTGGAGTCTTGGCGACTATACAAAGGCTGATGAGATCGCATGGATTTACGAATTCCTGATCCGAATTGTAGGTGTCGATCCGAATCGTCTCTATGTAACATGCTTTATCGGAGCGCCTGAATTCGACATTCCACGCGACACTGAAGCGGCCGAGTTATGGCAAAAAGAATTTGCGCGTGACGGTATCGAAGCCGCCATTGCCGAAATCGGCAGCGAGCAAGACGGGTATGCACGCGGAATTAACCCGGGCGAGCGGATCTTCTATTACGACGGCAGTAAAAACTGGTGGAACCGGGGGAAAACCGGCCCGCAATCCACCGCTGTCGGCGACCCGTGCGGACCGGATTCGGAAATGTTCTACGACTTCGGCACGCCGCATGACCCGAAGTACGGTGAAAAGTGTCATCCGAACTGTGACTGCGGCCGCTTTATGGAAATCGGCAACAATGTCT
>CAZPPY010000027.1:1887-9324 GCA_964588575.1 uncultured Candidatus Saccharibacteria bacterium | reverse complement strand
CTTCATGACCTACCGCAAGATAGCTGAAGGCAAATTTGAACCGCTGCCGAAACCGAACATTGACCAGGGTTCCGGTTTGGAGCGTATCGCTGCTGCTGCAATCCACACGCCGGATGTGTTTGAAATCAGCCTCATGAAACCGATCGTGCAGAAACTGGAGGCATTGTCGGGCAAAAAGTATGAGAGCCACACCGAAAGTATGCGGGTCATTGCAGACCATTTGCGTGGCGCCACGTTCCTGGCGGTCGATGGAGTAGTTCCGAGTAACAAAACCCAAGGCTACGTGATGCGCCGCCTGCTCCGCCGCGCAATCCGGTATGCTTTCGATCTCGGCATTGAGCAAAACTTCTTGCAAGAGGTTGTACCAATCATCGCCGACATGTTTGTTGATGATTATCCAGAGGTAAAGGCAGCGCGGGAGCACGTCGTTGAAGTATTAACGCGTGAAGAAAAACTTTTCCGCCAGACACTCCGCAAAGGACTGCACGAGTTTGGAAAGCTATCGCAAAATGGCGTCACCGGCGAAACGCTCTTTAAGCTTTATGATACCTACGGCTTCCCGGTTGAGTTGACAAAAGAAGAGGCGTTCAAGCAGGGGATTGACGTTGCGTCGAATGCCAACGATGAGTTTGAGAAGCTGATGGCTGAGCAGCGCGAACGGTCGCAAACAGCAGCGAAAGGCGTTTTCAAGGGCGGCTTGGCTGATCACAGCGAGATTACGACGCAGTACCACACGGCGACGCACCTGATGTACCAGGCGCTTAAAAATGTGCTGGGCAAGCATGTCATCCAGCGCGGCAGCAACATCACCGCCGAGCGCACGCGCTTTGACTTTTCGCATCCGGACAAGATGACGCCGGAGCAAATTACTGCAGTCGAAAAGATCGTCAACGAGCAGATCGCAAAAGATTGGCCGGTCAGCTGGCGTGAAGAAAATACCAAAGAAGCGCTGGCCAAAGGTGTTTCTGGCGCGTTTGGTGACAAATATGGTGAAACGGTGAAAGTCTATACTGTCGGCGATCCGGATGGAGTGTATTTCAGCCGCGAAATTTGCGGCGGTCCGCACGTTACGCATACCGGCGTACTGGCCGAAGGTGACAAGCATTTCAAAATTCTGAAGGAAGAATCCAGCTCCGCCGGCGTCCGCCGCATCAAGGCCGTACTGCAATAGCTTATGAAAATCTTTGTCGCGGCGTCGTATTCGTCGAAAGTTCATTACGATACAGGCGAAGTTTTTGCCGACTATAAAGCTTGGCTGGAAGACGTGTTAGATATGTTGGAACGGGCAGGCCATACGGTGGTTTGCTCCTTGCGCGAGGACAAGTACCGTATCAATAGCAGCAACCCGGCGGGCGCATTCAAGCTCGACACTGAGTCAATCAAAAATAGCGATGCACTCTTGGCGCTGCTTGATGATCATGTCTCGGCCGGCGTCCAAACCGAGATCGGCTATGCCCTGGCGCTCAATAAAAAGGCCATACTTGCGCACATGCCCGAAGACAAACTAGCGTACATCAACGGCGCTATGATCAGTGCGGGCCTTGCACAAGAAGTCTTGCTGCCGCTGGATATACAAAATTTAGCTATTTTTTCTTCGTGACTTTGACGGCGGTGCCGTAGGCGGCGACTTCGTTCATAACCTGGGCGATGTCGCCGCTGTCGAAGCGCATTGCCAGCACGGCGTTGGCGCCTTTCGCCGCAGCTGCTTCGCGTAATCGAGCCAATGCGTGCTCGCGGCTGTCGGAGAGCAGCTTGGTATAGCCTCTTGCTTCTCCGCCGAAAATGGTACGGAAAGAAGCGCCGATGTTGCTGAAAACATTGCGGCTTCGTACGATCAATCCGAAGACTTCACCGTAGACTTCCTTTACTTCATATCCTGGCAAATCGTTTGTGGTAACAACGATAACTTCGTCCATAGCGTCCTTTTTGGCTCTGCCTGGGCCATCTTTTATACTGTCAGTATGCTCCATACACGAAACGGCTGGCAAGAAATTATAAGCAACGACGGTACGCTCAGATCCTACATGGGGATTTTTACGCCCGATGGTCCAGACAGTTGGGAAGAAGTATCGGGATATTTTCCAAAAATAAAGGCAATCATTGATCAATTTAATTTAGGCGCTGTCGCACACGTGTCGCTGAGTGCCGGCGTGCTGACCGTTACCTTTGAGTCGCCGGCGGGCAACGTACAGCCGGATTCGTATGCGCGCGCTGGCAGTGCGCTGCAGACGCTTTTGAGCGCGAAAAATAATTAGTTACCGTGGCCTGGCAGTTTCCTAATGCCGCGGATATTCCGTGATATTGGGAAGTTGCCAGGAAAGGAAGTTACGAGCGGACACGAGTGTGTCATGGTAACTCCCTTCCTGGGCTCTGTCATAGATAGATGATTTTACTTACGGGTTACGACTGGTTTGACGTCGAGTTGCCGAATAGGCTCGTCGGTGCCCAACATGAGGTCGTCGTAACTGTCACTTGGCGGACCGTAGTCAGCACTATCGGAATCGGAAGTGGTTTGTGGCGATGTTTCATCCGCGTTGGCTTTTGGCCAAGAACTGTCATAGACAATTCGGGATTTCCGCTGTACCAAACCTGGGTGTAATTTTCCCATTGAAGCCTCCTTTGTAATGTACCAACGATAGGTGCGGCTGAGCTGCAAGTACCTTCACCTCCATGACAGAAGCTTATATATGTTAACATATTGTGTTATAAAGTCAATGCCAAGTATATGGCCTAAGATCCGTACAACAGCTAGTGGAACGTAGGATTGTGGTAGAATAAATTGCATATGCCTACTCTCGATCAGCTCAAGGCGCGGGCGCGCGAATTAGCCGGCAAAGCTTCGGCGGGTGCGCGGCAGGCAGCGAAGCATACATTCTCAAAAGTCAAAGAATCGAATAAAGGCCAGAAGGTCGCCGGAGATGAATACCTCGTGGCGCTGGATATTGGTACAGAATTCATCAAGGCGCTGGTGGGCAAAGTTGGCGAGGACGACACAAGCGTGGAGATCGTTGGCGTGGGCCGGGCGCACCAGGCTTTGAGTGATATGCAGGCCGGCGCCATTTCTGATATCGCAGCGGTCGTTGCGAATTGCGACGAGGCTTTGAATGAGGCTGAACAACAAGCAGGCGTCAGCGTGCGCCGGGCGGTTATCGGCATTGCCGGTGAGCTGGTAAAGGGTACGACGACAATCATTCGCGTTGCCCGCAAGGAGGCCGCCAAGCCGCTTGATATCACCGAAATGGAAAAGATCATCCATATCGTCCAGGAGCGCGCCGAAGTGAAAGCCAAGCAGCAGCTGGCGGTGGAACTGGGTGGCAAAGATGTCGAAGTGCGGCTGGTGAACAGCGCGCTGGTGAGTATTGAAATAGACGGTTATCCGGTGACGAACCCGATCGGTTTCCAAGGTAAGGAAGTCGTCGTGCAGCTCTATACTGCTTTCGCGCCGATGATCCACATTGGTGCGCTGGAACGGACGGCACAGGAGCTGGATCTGGACCTATTGGCTGTTGCGGCTGAACCATTTGGCGTCGCGCGGGCGGTTATTGGTGATAACCCAAACGCATCACTGAGCGTTATTCTTATGGACGTTGGTGGTGGTACGACCGATATTGCAGTCGTGAATGATGGCGGCGTGCAAGGGACGAAGATGTTCGGGATCGGCGGCCGGGCTTATACGCGATCGGTAGAGCGTGAACTGAATGTGAGCTTTGAAGAAGCAGAAGAATTCAAGCTTGGTCTTTCCCATAATGAAACCCCGCGTTCCAAAGCGCCGGCGGTTGAAGCGGCCTTGCATAAAACGCTCGATGTCTGGACGAGTGGCGTTGAGCTCGCGTTGGGTGAATTTGACCAGCTGGACCACCTGCCATACCGTATATTCCTCTGTGGCGGCGGTTCCTCGCTCGATATGCTGATCGACTCTTTGCAGGATACCGATTGGTACCGTCGGCTGCCGTTTACCCGCAAGCCGGTCGTACGCCGTATCCGGCCGGAACAAGTAGCTGGCATTACTGACACCACCGGCCATGTTACCGACCATACGTACATCACGGCTATGGGCCTCTTGCGCGTTGGTGTGGATACATTACAATTTAGTGGCAGCAGTTCAAAATCAATACGCGAAAAAATTGATAGAATGTTACAGGTATAATCATGACCGCGCCTGAGAAAGATACTATTTATGTCGATATTGATGATGAGATAACCACCATCATCGATAAAGTCCACAGCAGCGATGCCAGGATTGTAGCGTTGGTACTGCCGAAGCGTGCCACTGTTTTCCAGAGCATCGTGAATATGAAACTTCTGAAGCGAGCCGCCGATGTCGCGAAAAAGCGGGTTGTGCTGGTTACCTCAGAAGCCAGTCTGATGCCACTAGCTGGCGCGGTAGGGCTGTATGTTGCGCCGACGCCACAATCCAAGCCGGAAATCCCGGCTCCTGCTGAACCGGCTGGCAAAGATGACATTGACGACGCGTTAGTCGAAGAACCCGACGAAGAATATACAGCCGATAATGCCGGTAATCGGCCGGTTGGTGAGCTGGCAGGCAAATCTACCGCCGGCGCGGCAGCGGCCGAAACAGTCGCTTTGGATGATGAAGACGAAGCGGCGACTGAAGCACATGCCAAGCACAAGAAACCGGGCAAAAACCGTCACCTCACCGTGCCGAATTTCAATAAATTCCGGTTGCGACTGTTCCTCGGCGTTTTTCTAGTGATCCTGATTATCGTCGGGTTGGTGTTTGCCGCAACGGTGCTGCCGAAGGCCAAGATTACGATTGCCACGAATGCCAGCACGGTGAATGTTAACCTGGCGGCCACACTTGATACTGCAGCACAAAGCCTCGATACGACAAAAGCGGTCATTCCTGCCAAGTCCGAACAACAGCAAAAGACCACCTCTCAGCAGGTTAATACAACTGGCCAAAAGAATAACGGCGACGCCGCGACTGGTTCTGTTTCGTTTAGCGCGCAAGCCTGTGCCCCTCATTTAGGAACACCTGATCCGATTGCTTCAGGCACGGGCGTGAGTACGAACGGTCTAACATTTATTACGCAAGAGAAAGCTGTCTTCGGCTTCGATCACTTCAGCAGCGGAAGTTGTGCGATCTATAAGACAGGATCGGTTGATATGACTGCACAGACGGGCGGTACAAAATACAATGTTACCGGTGTGACAATGAGTGTAGCCGGCCGTGCTGATGTTACTGGAACTGGCTCGGCAAGCGGCGGTACAGACGATGTCATCCAGATTGTAGCGCAGGCGGATATTGACGGGGCAAAGCAGAAATTAGCTACTGCAGACACGACGGCGATCAAGGCAACGCTGGAGCAGGCACTGCGTCAGGACGGCATGTACCCATTGCCGGCAACGTTCAATGCCGGCACACCGGTTATTACCACTAGTGCCAATGCGGGCGATACGGCGGATAGCGTGACAGTCACTCAGGCGGTCACATATACCATGCTTGGCGCAAAGCAAGCTGACCTGGACAACCTGATTAAGCAGAATATTGATACGCAGATCGATGCCAAGAACCAATCCATCCAAGATGACGGCCTGACGAGTGCGGCAATTGCCGTGACCAGTACGACAGCAACGGCACAGCAAATTACCCTGCAAACGACAGCGACGGTAGGGCCGGATATCAGCGTGGCGGAGATCAAGAAAGAAGCAGCCGGCAAGAAGATCGGTGACGTGAAGGCGATGGTTAATACCATTCCTGGCGTGACAAGTGTCGATGTAGAGTTAAGCCCGTTTTGGGTCAGCACGGTGCCGATGAATCCAGACAAGGTGACGGTGACCATCGGGCAAACGAAGCAACCTGCCAATGGCAACTGATGACGGTAAGACACTAGCACTCGATGTGGGATCAGTTCGGATCGGGCTGGCGCTGGCTAGCAACATTGCCCGCCTAGCTTCGCCAGCTGGCGCAATGCAGCAGGGGCCTGACATCTTTGAGCAGTTACACGACTTTTGCGAACAGGAAAACATTCGACATATCGTAGTTGGATTGCCGCGCGGCCTGTCAGGCCAGGAAACGCAGCAAACCGCCGCCGTGCAGGCATTTGGTAAGCAACTAGCTGCCATAGTTGGCGTGCCGATTTCCTGGCAGGACGAGGCGGTGACATCAGTCCAGGCTGAAGCCGAACTGCGTAAGCGGGACAAACCCTATCGCAAAGAGGACATTGATGCGCTGGCGGCGACGTATATCCTGGAGGATTATCTTCGTGAAAACGTATAGCATCGGCGTCAAACGTGTTCGGCGTCTGCCGCGACGGGTGCTGGTATTGCTCGCCATCTTTCTGGCGGTGGTCGTGATTGGCGCGGCCGGGGTACAGCGCTGGTATTCGGTCAATCTGCAGCCGGTGAGTAGTAGCTCGCAGAAGCAGTATGTAACGATTGTGACTGGATCAACACTGAATGAAATAGCGAAGCAACTGCAGCAGGCAGGATTAATCCGCAGCGATCAGGCGTTTATTTGGTATGTCAGCGCCCACAATGCACGTGACAAGCTGCAGGCGGGTACATACAGCTTCAGGCCAAGCGAAAGGACGCAAACGATAGCTGAGTCTATCATCAATGGTAAAGTTGCGACTGATCTGGTAACGATCTTGCCGGCGCAGCGGCTGGACCAGGTACGGCAAGCGTTCATCAAAGCTGGCTTCAAAGCAGCTGCCGTGGATGCGGCGCTCCAACCGGACCAGTACCGCAGCTCTTTTCCGGCGCTGGCCGATAATCCGTCGACCGCCAGCCTGGAAGGATTTCTCTATCCTGATTCATTCCAGAAGACCGGGACGACTGATCCGCGGCAGATTATCGCCGAATCTTTGACTGAAATGCAGCAACGCCTGACGCCGGATATCCGGGCCGGTTTTGCCGCGCACGGCCTGACGGTGTACCAGGGTGTAACGCTGGCATCGATCGTCGAACAGGAGGTACCCGGCCAGAATGATCGGAACCAGGCGGCGCAGGTTTTCTTGAAGCGCTTGTCCATCGGTATGCAATTGGGTTCTGACGTAACCGCCTATTATGGCTCCATAAAGGATGGTGTACCGCCGTCACTTACCTATGATTCGCCGTATAATACGCTCATACATACCGGGTTTCCACCAGGACCAATCAGTAATGTCAGCGGGAGTTCGCTGGAAGCAGTGGCGCACCCGGCTGATACTGACTGGCTGTATTTTGTAGCCGGCGATGACGGTGTCACGCATTTCGCCAAAACGCTTGACGAACACAACGCAAACGTCGCGAAGTACTGCCATAAGCTCTGCAGCCAAGCCCAATAATAGTTCTTGTTCCCTTTCGAGTGAATCGACTTTCACTTCTTACAGTCAAGAACCCCCTCCTTCTTTTGGCTTGACCCAAAAGAAGCAAAAGTTCAAGGGCAGGCTCCGTGTCCTTGGTGCAGTTGTAAAAACCTACGACTGGCCTCCG
>CAZPPY010000027.1:0-1787 GCA_964588575.1 uncultured Candidatus Saccharibacteria bacterium | reverse complement strand
CAAGGGCAGGCTCCGTGTCCTTGGTGCAGTTGTAAAAACCTACGACTGGCCTCCGCGACGCACTCGTTACCACTTCGCTTGAACGTGCTCGGCCTTAGTTAGGTCATAGGTTTTTTATAACAGACAGTCCAGGACCACAGCGCAATGCCCGGGAACTACCATGGACAAGGCTGACCTTGTGTTAACGGAAACCCCCGCTAGGCGAGGAGCATGGCCGGCGCCATGGCAGTTACCGAGCATGTGGAGCGACCACAGCGCAGGCGTTGTGTAAACCGACAACTTCCTCGCTGTCCCGGAGGGACAGTCGAGGCAGACCACCACTGCCCCGGACGGGGACGATCCCCGTAGGGGTCGATTGGTGGTCTGGTTGTCGGGCTTCACAACACCTGCCCGAGAGAGTGGAACTGCTCTTGATCTTTTGGTTACTTTTGGATCAAGGCAAAAGTAACTAGCTGCTTCTTGACATTCAAGAAGGAGCGCACTATTTGTCTACATGTAACAGCATTTTGAATGTGTGAAAACAGGGGTAGCGACTTGTTGTACGGGGTGGTTTTGGTATAATTGACGCCAGTAGCGTTCAGAATTTCATGTCTGCCTATTGCCTGGCGCTATACCTTACCGGACGTCAATCAACAGCAGCACCTTGCTGCCAGTACGACTAACCCCGGTGAGCGTGCGGCCGTATACAAGGCCCGGAAGGTTGTAGTATTAGTAATACGATTCTAAAGAGCGTGACACAGTCAGGAACGTCTGCCCTCCGGGCCACTCCCGGATCTTTACCATTAAAAAAATTACGTGCCCGATGGTTTAAGAAGACGAAGGCTGTGCGCCGCCGTGCGATTCGCGCCAGCCTTATACTGCTGAACGCGGTTTTACTCTTGGCTGTGGTGGCAATTGTGGTCTTCAACCCAGCTCAGTCGAGCGGCACCCCACAGTCGGTGACTACCGCTGTCGGGGTACAGAATGTCTCGCAGCCGATTGATCAGCTGGCGTCGGTGCATATTGCAGTCACGGTGGCCAGAATGACGAACATGATGGAAGAGCCGGCAGTCGTAAACCTTGCTGACTCCGAGAGCATCCAATTGGCTGTTGCGTCGACCAACAACACAGTCGTGAATAAGCCGCAAGTGGTGACGTCGAAGTTTATCTCCAAGAAAGACATCCATGCATATACTGCACTGCCGGGCGATACCGTCTCCTCCATTGCATCGGCATACGGTGTCAGTACCGATAGTATTTTGTGGTCGAACGGCCTCACCGGTAATGTGCTTGCCGCCGGCAAGTTGCTGTATATTCCACCTGTGAGCGGTATTGTGTATGTCGTTAAGAGCGGTGACACGCCAAGTAATCTGGCAACCAAATATCACGCCGATGCCGCGAAAATTATTGCATATAACGATGCCGAAGTGAGCGGCCTGACCGTCGGTGACCGCATCCTCATTCCGGACGGCCAGATCATCGCGCCGGCGCCAAGCTATTACTACGGCTACGGATTTGCATGGGGTTCGAATGCGATTTACGGCTTCAACGGCTATGACTGGGGCAACTGTACCTGGTATGTCGCAACGCAGATTTCTGTTCCGGCTAACTGGGGTAATGCTGCAACCTGGGCGGCAGGCGCCCGTGCTGCCGGCTGGCATGTTAACGCCGCTCCAAGCGTAGGTGCGATTGCTCAAACGCCTTATGCAGCCGGTGGGCTGGGCATGTGGCAATCGTCGATGGCGTGTCGGCTGATGGCAAGCAGGTCCTCATTCGTGCCATGAACGGCATCGCCGGCTTTGCCCGGG
>CAZPPY010000026.1:6997-12394 GCA_964588575.1 uncultured Candidatus Saccharibacteria bacterium | reverse complement strand
TTCTCACATTTTCTAGCCAGCGAAGCGCTTGAAAATGTGTAAGGAACAGGCTTGGAGGCCCACGATCCCAAATTTGGAAACTTGTTTTGCAAATTTGGGATCGTGGGCTGGAAGGAGCTGCGATGTGGTGGGCGAGGAGGGACTCGAACCCTCACGAGCTATTCACTCAACGGATTTTAAGTCCGCACTGTCTACCATTCCAGCACTCGCCCGAGCGATACCTAATATGTACGTTTAACGAAGATAATTGTAACAGATTCGGCAAATGGAGGAATAGCGTGCAAGCGAAAGACCGGCATTGTCAGCATAAGCGTCTTGAACCATACTAGAACCATGTATCAAATCGATAAGCTGCCACTCGCCGAAACAGAAGCACAGGATACGGGTTCAATCGTCATGGCAAACGGATTCAGCAGTATTATCGAGCGCTCGTCCGACGAACCCGGTATCTGTTATAAAACCCCTTATGACCAAAGTGATGAAAGTATCGAGGAGCTGAAAGACGAAAAGACAACGCACGATGTACTGGTTGCGCTCCACGTTCCAACCATAGATGAATATGAAATTATCGAAGATGAAGTACTGGTAGACGGTGTACCGACGGCGCGCCATAGAGTTCGTATGACCGACTTATCAGATGGCGGACGGAATTTTGTATTTTCTTCCCCGGACGCATACATTATCAAATATCAATATCCGGGCATTCAGGATTGGTATAGGTTTGGTTGGACCAAGCCTGTCTATAATACTAACGATTTTTTTGACCAGCTACAGGACATCATGGACCGTACGTCTACAGCGCACGGAATGATCGCCGGACAGGAAGTCGATGGTTTTAAAGTTCGCTTTCCTGGCTTTATGCTCGTTGCCCATCCAGATGGCATATTAGAAACACGTGTCGGTGATTTTCATGACGGAACCTCACTAAAGGCCAACCGGGATCCACGTGATGAATATAAGTTGGGCCACCCGCTGTACTATGCAGCAGTCGCAAGCTATGCAACGAATGTGGCGCGCTTCTTTCCAGAATTAGCGCCCGCAGCACGCGCATTCATCCATCGTGTTTCAAACGAGAAGTGCCCGCCCGCCCTTAACGACGAACCAGGCTCAATATTTTATCGACAATCATAATAATGGAGGCACGTATGGGAGTTGCACCCATCTAAAAGGTTTTGCAGACCTCTGCGTAACTGCTCCGCCAACGCGCCGTTAGCTGTGAAACAATCCTGATTATACCGTGACATGCGCTTGAATCAAATAATCGTAGCCGCACGTTTTTGCATCTCCTCTGCTTCATGCATTGCAACCTCGCTCAAGCGTAGAAATTTTTGCTGTTGCGCTGCTGACAATTTATAAAATGGTGCCAATACTTGTGGCAATGTAGGCGCAAAACCAAGCAACGGGTCGTCCGCGCGATGCGGCGGCTCAGCCACAATAACATCGGCAGCCGTCGTACCGGAAAACGCCAGGTCACTTGCCACAGTAGACCATTGCTGTTCAACCGGTACCCAGCCGCGCTCGCGGGCAACAAGCTGGAGCTGGATACAGCGCGGCGCATGGCTGGCTGCCGCAATATGCGTAATCCGATCGATGGATTCAGCCTGAAAAGCATTGGCAGCAAAATGAATTTCGTCCAGCGTATTCCGGATATCTTTACCAACAATGATCCGCTCAGCGCGTTCTTGTAACAATTTGAGGGACGATTGCGGCAACTGCCCGAAACGCGAAAATTCAGTAAGATTTTTCAGCTTGGTCAGCAAAAATTGTTTGGTATATTCGCCTTCCCGCACACCATCTTTGACTGACGGGCCATTATACAGAATCACCGTTACGTCGTGGTCATTGGGCTCATGCAGCAGACACTCGAGCAGTTTTGCGCCGGCACCAAGCTTATTTTTTACCGGTACACCCCAGACCAGTTCTTCCCAGTCCTTGCACCCCAAATTATACACATGAAGCAAATAGCCTACTTTTTGCATTGCAGTTTCTATTATACGCACTGTATGAATGATGGAAGCCGCCAGCTACGAGACCGGTTGCCTGGTAAGATCCAGGACAACTGCATGCGGCAACTCGCCAAGGAGTTTGCCAGGCACCAGTAATTTAGAGCCCCGGACACCGGCGCCAATAATCACCCATTCAGTTTTAGCAACCGCCGTATCTACCAAAATCTGCCATTCGGCCGGCACACCAACCGGCGTGATGCCGCCGTACTCCATATGCGTCAATTGCACCGCCGTATCCATGGGTGCGAACGAAATTTTTCGCGCATCCAGATGACGCCGAATTACATTATTCACATCGGCGCGATCGGTCGCGAGAACCATGCATGCGACGTACCATGTTTTTTCAGCTCGCCGAGCTTCCAGGACGACACAGTTTGCCGACACATCCATACCGATCCCGTAGGTGGCGCAGAAAGCAGCGGTATCCGAGAATGTTGGATCTATCGCTGTAACATATATATTCTGCAGACTATTCTGTTCTACTGCATCAGCCACCGGACGGGCCACCAGGTCCAGCCGTTCGGCCAGAGGCATGAAATCTAAAGTTCCCATTTTCATAGTTTCATCATATCAAAAAGCCCGCTGGAGCGGGCTTACTATGATATCGAAGCGACAGTTACATGTTTGCAGCGGCTTCTTGTACCAGCACATCAAAAGCTGGCGTCATAAATCCATCGTTGTGCAGTTCGCGCTGCGCACGGTAGACGGCACCATAGTATCGAGCATCTCTCACGAATGCATCATGCGTGCTGGCGCGGTCATGCGGATCAACGCCGAGTTCGCCGCGATGTACTTTTCCGGCGAGAATCAGTGCAGATTCACCGAGGCCAAGCACTGTTTCAGGTGGAAGCACGAGATGACTCGCAAGCTTCTCTATCTGCCAATCTTCCAATTGCACCATGCCTTCACTGTTCATTCGTACTGCCATATAGAACTCCTTCATTACAAATATGTATGCCTGGCATGCTGTTTCCAAAAAGCAAACAAAATGCCTAGCCGGCAGTTGTGCGGATTTTTGACTTTCGAACGTCTGTCTCTTTGCACAGATCCACTATGCGAAAAGGATAGGCGTACGAAGGGTCTGGATCGTTACGAGTGATCGCGTACCGCTATTTGCCAACAAACAGCGTGACGCCTGTCAACACTCGAGAGGAATTCTCTCACCATGCATATGCTTTGTAAATACATACATTTTACGAACAGATAGTAATCCAAGCGTACCGTCAATCAAAATAACTACAAACATAATGTGCACGAGAAGGTGAATTTCAAAACAGAGGGAACGAAAGCAACAAGCCTGACGCTCCAGGGCGGCAGGCGGTTGCTGACGAAAGTCTGATTATTAGAGCGTGGCCCACTCGTCTTCGATGAGCGTCACATGAGGGCCATTGCGTACAAATGTCTCGGCCTTGCCGACCCGGTTGGGTTCAATTGCCCGGTACAGTGCATATGCATGCCCCACTTGCTCGCCGGTATCACGCGAAACAAAGCGCCGCTGACCACGCTGCAATACAAGCCCCTGCTCCTCAAGCACCCGGCTGATGACCTTGATCTTTCGCGTCCGGTAATTCGAGATCAGCGCAGCAACGTGGCTGGCACCGGAAGAACGGCCGACATTTTCAGGGTCTGAATCTTTGCCATAGACAAATTCTCCGAGTTCAAACAGTGTGAACGGTCGCTCGTGCTCCTCGGCAAGAATCAGCGCCAGGAACTCGCTTGCCTGGGGCAAATACCCGTGGTATCGCTTGCGGACCTGCTCGGCAAGCTCTTCATTCGTCAGCACGCCCGGCTCAACCGGAAATTCATCGATAACGATTTTATCTGACTCATCGACAGGTGAGGATGCTTCTTCCAAGCCGGCAGCCTCCCGACGCTGTTCAGATGTCAGTAAATACGGTATGGCCATGACGCCCACCAGGCTCAATGCGCCGGCCAGTTTACCTGCCACCGACTGGGCCGCAGCACGTTCACTTAAGATGCTGCCACGCCGATTTTCTAGAAGCAATGCAACTTGCTGGTCAGTAACATCTTGCAGGCGCTCGGCAATCCGCGGAGCGTATTCGCTCAGGACTTCCGCATCATGGCGAAGTTTTTCCGCTTCCGGCACTGCTTCGGTTTCAATTGTTTCGAGTTGAATTGCCAATTCCGCCAACCAGTGCATCGTACGCTCATGACGAATCATCAATGCGTCATAGGGAACCGCCCGCTGCAACTCCATTAATCGTCGAAAATCAGTCAACTGGTCGTCAGCCAGGAAACCACGCGCCTCTTGCAATAATGCCGGCGTAATATCCTGTTCATCGTCCATTGCATCAAATCCTGCCGATTGGGCATTTTGATCCATGATAGCTCTATTTAATGCGGCAACCTCATCAAATGTTTCTGTCTGGTCCCGCAACCACTGACCATTGCTTCGCTCAGCATCGTCTGCCATATGTCCCCCTGATAAATCTAGTGAGACGACTATACAAACATCGGCAATAAAAGTCAATATGTACCGCGTCTGATTGTGGCTACCAGTGGCAGGAACCAATTTCAACGGTCACCGAAACGCTCAGTTCCCCGATCCCTACCCGATTACGCTGGATACGCTCGACCTGGCAGCCAGCGTGTTGCTATAGCATCGCTCCAATCTAGTCCCGGATTACATTCATCCCGGATAGTTTCATGCCTGTGCCCAACGATGCAAGTACATTGATCAATGTCTGGAAATCCTTGGAGCTCTTTTGGGCGTTGGCCGCAAACAGGCGCAAATACGTATCTTGAATTTCCAGGTTAAAATTGCGTAAGTTATCCACCAAATATTGCATACGGTCCGGCGCCAGAATCTGGAGCGTCATTACCTGCTGGCCAGGCTCGGTATATACATGGAAATAATCCGGAAAATCACCTTCGAGTTGGATCTTGTTTGCGGGCAAATTTTTCTTTACAACTTGCTTGCGAAACCAGTGGTTGTCATCCAGTGCATCCACGACAACGTGCGGAAAGCTGCGCTCCAGCTGCAGCCATGCAATGCACCCGCCATCCTCCGAAAACATGATCGGCACCTCAGCGCCGTTCACCGTAATGCTCCATACAAAGTCTTCCTGCTTCATGAAGGCTGAGCGCTGCACGGATTGGTACTGATTGCGCATGAATACGTAATCAGTCGCGTGTTTCATGAAAAATTTATCCAGATGGTTGCGGAACCCGAACGCATTGCCCGGCAGCCAGCTACTACCAAACAACCATAGGTAGGCCAGCAGAAAAATGACTGCCATAATGACCAATGTTGGTGCAATTTTAAAATAGATTGATGTCGCTACAGGGACAAGGCATACGATGCCGGCCAGCCACAAGTGCCGGCTTACCCAGCTCAAGATCTTCAACCGCCTGCTATCAAAAACGCTGA
>CAZPPY010000026.1:0-6897 GCA_964588575.1 uncultured Candidatus Saccharibacteria bacterium | reverse complement strand
AAGTGCCGGCTTACCCAGCTCAAGATCTTCAACCGCCTGCTATCAAAAACGCTGAGGTCAAGCATTATTTTTTTACTCGATAATGGTTTTGCACCGTTTTCGGGCCAACTTGTTTTGATGACAGAAGCTCTAGGCCAAGTTGAACATTCCTGCTTCCGAAAAGCCGCGTACCGCCGCCGAGTATAATCGCTTCTACGTCTAAGATGATTTCATCGACCAAGCCCATTTCGGCAAGACTTCCATTCAACGCTCCGCCACCAATTAACCCGATTCGCTCTACGCCAGGGAGATCGTCCGCTGATTTGATCGAACGCTTTTCGTAGCCACCGGTGTCCGCATCCGGATCACTACTAGCCACTATATATGTTGGCCCTTCGACGAACTCGCCGTCATCGCGCATAATCGCATAGGTGCGCCGCCCGAGCAGGCACACATCGCAACTTTTTACAAACTCCCTGAATGCAATCCACTCTTCATCGCTCCATGGCGTTTCATCGTGTTCGCCGGCAATATAGCCATCTGCAGAAATTGCGTTGTATAAGATTACTTCTGTCACGCCGTGGCCTCTACGCGCACATCTACAAAATTGCCGTTGACGTCGCCATCGCTATTCATCCAGATCTTTTGCAGAACGGCTCTATAGATACGCCGCGGTTTTTCGCCCATATACTGCCTACCATCTGAAGGATTGAACGGGTTATCGCCGAAGACCTTAGCGGCTTGCGTCACTTCTTGCTCGCCGCTGAGTTCTTTCACATCGGCAAGCATATAGACACCTTCCAGAGACTCGCCAGTCATCGGCGTGGAATCGTAGGCCACTATAAATGCTTTGTTATTGGTGCGAATGTTCTGCGAGTGCTGGTTGTCTTTCCACGACGCCCAATACAGCGTGTAATCGCCTGAAAAATGGAACGCTGCTACCGGACTGTTCCATGGTTGGCCATTCGTATCAACGGTTGCAACGGCTACGTAGATGATTTGGTCAAGGACCTTTTTGGCACGAGTATTTGGCACTACCATCTACTGCTCCTGAAGAAGCTTTTTCAATTCATCGAGCGGCAATTCTATACGGATGTCGCGGATAAAAACGCCATTCACCGTCTCGTCGTCATTCATCCAGACACGCTCGGGTACCGCTTTATACATGCGGCGTACTCCGTCGCCCAGAAACTTGTCGGCGTCATCAACACTTGGGCCTTTCTTGGCACGCCGCAAAGCTAGTATTTCGTCACGATCATTCAGCTCGTACGCTTTCGCCTGGATATAAACGCCCTCACCCTGCCCTTCAGGAATGGTCGAATCATAAAAGACAATGAAAACGTTGGGATTCTGACGAACGTTACGAGAGTGTTGTCCTTCCTTGTCAGAAACCCAGTAAATATTCAGGTCTCCATCGTATTGAGAGCTAACGGGACTATTCCAAGGTTTGCCATCATCACACGTCGTCGCAACGGTCGCGTACCGAATATGTTTGATGATTTCTTTAGAGTGTTGCAGAAAGAAGATTGTGTCATGCATGAGCTAACTATAGCAAACACATTATGATTTTGGCTGACGGTGCATGAGGGCGTAGAGCGCATCGGTTTCTTCACCGCGGAGATGCTGCATAATTCTGGCAATATTGCGCTGCAAGGTAGCGGCAGATTTCATAGAAGCGAGGTAGCGCAGGATTTCTTTTTGTCTGCCAGGAGCGAGCTGAGTATATGCAGCCCGAGCCCGCGCGTCGGTGCCAAGAGCTACCTCAAATTCGGGCACCATGCGATACATCACTGGATTCGGATCATACTCCACGCTTAGTTCTACCGATTGGCCGACAATTTGCACAATACTGCCAGCGTATTGGAGCCCGGCACTCTTCGCCATCACATTGTTGATATACAGCCGCCAGTGACCTTGAAAGCGAACAAGCGACTGCTGAAACACCGCACTGTTGATTGTGCCCCGCACCGGAATCGGGCTTTTATCTTTCCTGGCTGCTTTGAAAATTACATCCAATACAGTATCCGGCGGCCGCACGAAGGGGTTCGCCCCGATAATATCGACTGTCGCGGTAAATGCTTCTGCTGCCATGCCTTACAATCGTACATCTGGTCATGGGGTGAGTGGTAGTGTTACTTCAAAAACCGCGCCGGTATCGCTCGGCAGTAGCCGTAATGTCCCATGCTGCACGGCGACGAAACGGTTGGCTATATACAGCCCCACGTTGGCGCCGCCGCCGGACATCAGCGGTTTGCCGAGGATGCCCTTGTCGCGGAATAGCTCTTCACGCACCGCTTCACCAATGCCCGGACCGGTATCGGCAATAGTAATGATTCCAACATTACCTTCTGTAGCAAGTCTAACCGTGATACCGCCTGCAGCGGTGAATTTCACGGCGTTATGAATAATGTTACGCAGCGCTTCACCGGCGATGAGTCGATCCGCCATCACTGTTGCAGCTCCAGCTGTATCATCAACAGTAAGTGTTAAGCCCTTGGCGGCAATATCATGTTCGAAATCCTTAATCGAGTCGTCAGTCAGCGCCCGCAAACTGACGGGAGTCAGGTGTAAGGCAATTTTCCCGCGCTCAATTTGCGAAATATCCAGCAGATTATTCACAAGATGTGACGCCCGTTCAAGCACCGCCTGCATCAGCTCGAGATATTGCTGCCGTTGCTCCGGCTTATCGCCAGCTGCACCAATCAGCAGGTTTTCCGTATAGCCGCGCAACTCACCAAGCGGCGTTTTCAATTGGTGCGTTGCGAGGACAATAAATTCCGATTTCGCTTGATCAAGCCGGCCGGTTGCTTCGGCCATCTTGTTAAATGCCCGCGCTACTTGGCCAAATTCATCGTGTGGGTGACGCGGCTTGATACGATAGGCGAAGTGCCGGGCACCAACTTCCTGCGCACCTTTCTGAAGCTTTTTGAGCGAATCTGTCACGGTCCGTGTAAAAAGCAGGAAATTTCCAATCGTCACTGCCACCATGAATACAATCACCGACCCGACCAAATAGCTTGCCCGACGGTTAATTCGTATCACATTATCCTGCGCCGCGGACGCCAGTTTGAGCATATCACTCACTTGCGTCTGCTGCTTTACCAGAATTTGCGATGCCAGCCGTTCCTGCAGATGTTGCTGATCTGCTGTTAGGCTCGGCGTTGTGCTGTACGTAGCCACCAGGCGGTCAAATTGCGGCTTTATCTCGCCCGATAATGTCGCCATTTCCTGGAGCGTCGCGAGTTCATCGGCCGTCGCATCCGGCGCCGGCACCAGTAAGTCAGCCAGCTCGGCATTTTTAATCTCCCACTGTGCACGTGACGTTTGATCATGAGTCAGCAGGTTCTCGAAGGTCAGAAACCTGAGTTCGCTGAGGGTATTCACGATTTTTGTCGCCCGCGCCTCATCATTAGCAGCCATCGTTACAGACGAAGCCGAAAGCACGAGGCGCAGGCTGGTCAGTGCTACCAGTACGCCGGCGGCGACAGTGGCAAGGATAAGTTTCGTTTGCAATTTCATATCAGTGAATAATCGTTATTGCCTCTGGCTGTATGGCATCGAGCGGTGGGAAATAAACAAAATCCAGATAATTTGGCGCCTGCGTTGCAGTCGTGAGATGATTTTCTATCGCCCACTGCGCTTCATCGTTCATATTAATAACCAACTCCTGTTTGAGTGTCAGCTGAAGTGTCAGCTTCGGCCACATGTAATCGATATAAGCTTGGCTATAGTGCAGATACTGCGCGACATAATCGCGTGCTGCAGCGTTATGTTTCTGGATATATATTTGCGCTTTGGACAGCGCCTGCACAAAGCGCGCCAGTGCGGCCGGATTGTCGCGCACTAGTTTGCCGTTGCAATACAGGAAGCCGTTGCCAGGCTGCAGGTCCTGGACCGACCATTCAATAGCCTTATCGCCAAGCTGCTGTAAGACAGGATACGCATTTGGTTCAAAGAGTATTGCTCCGTCAAGCTTGCCGCTTTCAAGATCGGCCGCCAAACCGGCCGGCGGCTCATTCACAAGTGTAATATCCTGCGGCCGCAAATCATTGAATGTCAGAAATTGCCCCATGAAGAATTCACCCGCCGTTACGCGTGTCACGCCGATGCGCTTGCCTTTGATATCCGGAATATTGGTGATGCCGTGGTCCTTGCGTGCAATCAGATAGAAAGTCTGGTACTGGACGGCACTTGCCAGGATACGGATGTCTTCGTGATGAAACATATTAAGCACGCCTGCAAAATCTGAAGCAATGCCACAATCGAGCTTCCCGGCCAGCAGATCGGCCATTAACGGAGATCCCGAAGTATAATTTTTAATCGTCATACTGATCCCTTCGTCCCGGAAGTATCCCTGTTGGTTCGCGATCAGAACCAGCGAACCGTATTCTTCAGTCAGTGCAGTTGTGAGGTGCGTGACTGGTCCGCTATAAGGCACCGGTATTGAAGCGCGGCCGTAATATGCTTTTATAGTTAAGAAGATAGCCAGGAGCAATACCACACCACATGCCAGTATGATGAAACGCCGCCAGTTCCGATGTCTGTGTGAACCTGATAGCATGCCTAGAATTGCTAATGTTTACTAGTACTAAAGTAGCATAAAATCACAACAGCTCCCAGTATTGCGATTGCAGATGCGTGCGTACAATAGATACCATGAACGCATACTTGAGGCCTCCTGTCCGCGTCGTGCTATGCGACCACGACGACACCATGGTAGGTACGATTGCGCCAAAGTGGGCGCAACATAAATACGTGGCCAGGAGATACTACGGCAAGGAGCTCACCGATGACGAGATCCGTGAACATTGGGGCAAACCCTTAGGCAGGCTCATGTGCTTGTTATATGACACTGACGATCAAGAAACTGCACTCGCGAACAATCTCGCACACCACCGGGAATATCCGCAGACGCTGTTTGCGGCGACGATCCCAACCCTCCAATATCTGAAAGCTATCGGCATGATGACAGGAGTTGTCACGGCCACGATCCGTGAAAGTATTCTTCATGACCATGTCGAACTGGGCATACCTCCTGAGCTCATCGACTATATACAAGCGGCCGACGACAGTACATATCACAAACCCGACCCGCGCGTGTTTGAACCAGCTATTCATTGGTTGGGCCAACAAGGTATCACGCCCAATGAAGTACTCTATGTCGGTGACGGCCTCCATGATATGCACGCCGCGCTTGGGGCCGGCTTCGCCTTCCTTGGCGTTGAGACCGGTTTAGTGTCAGCCGACGAGTTCAGCGGAGCTGGCGCTGCAAGCATTCCGGATATAGGATACTTGATGCAAGAGTGTCCCTAAGACTGTCCATTGCACATATTTTGTAATCTTGACTAATCTATGATATTTTAATCATATCGATGTTGTCCTTTAGTGGAGGTCAGATATGCATTTCATCATCGATATCAGCGGGAATGTTCTTGCTGGCGTGTTGGTCGGTGGCGCTACTGCCGCTGTTGTTGTCGCGTTCCTTACGATTCCGCTCGCCTTTCTGGACGGCGTCACGTCACTCGGTGGCGGCGAGGACTACTTTAGGCTATTCCTAACAGGAGCTAGATGGTATGTCCCCTTGGGTGCTTTGGTCGGTGGCATTGTCGCCGGACTCGGTTCTCCCTGGTGGACGGCCTCAATCGTTGTCGGTGGCGGTATTGCCCTCCTAAGTCTCGTATGGACGCTCGTGCAACGCGCTAAATAGCATACCTGCAACACAAAAACTGCTCCCGTTCGGGAAGACCGGGAGCAGTCCACTACATTATCAATATTATTGGCAAATAAAGGCGTATCGGATAGCTACGCCGGTGAGTCAGACCTGGATAATGCAACACCAGGAATATGGTGCGACTCCTGGCCAACAAGATATTCGTATGTGCGATCATTTAAGCGCCGCCGAATTTCTTCACTCTCAACCGAAGCTATTGCTGCAGGCGGTTTGTATACAAAGTATCGTATCACGTTATCTTGACGATCGGCGGCTTTGGTCATAACTGAGATAACTGCTGCCGCCTGTGCAGTAGGGGCATCACCGGCCTGATTTTCACGGAGTAACGAGATGGCTACAGAACCACTGTCGGCTTGATCATTCCTAAACAACGCCCTGTGCAGCATCAGTGCGTGCGTAAATGCATCCACTGGCGCCAACTGGCTATTTTGTAGGATCGAAAAGAATGCCTCAACGCGCGTTCCGAATGGCGGTAGGTTGCCGCCATTCTGGGCGAGCAATCCCTCGATCTGTTTTGCCTGGGTA
The DNA here is from genome assembly GCA_964588575.1 of uncultured Candidatus Saccharibacteria bacterium. Classification (GTDB taxonomy): domain Bacteria; phylum Patescibacteriota; class Saccharimonadia; order Saccharimonadales; family UBA4665; genus JANWHZ01. Next base: position 662 of record CAZPPY010000026.1, on the reverse strand, counting down.
GTACGGGCTTGTTCTTGGCTAGCGTAAAAGCGGTCACTGACACGATTCAAAACAGTCGCAAACTCATCTTGCGTGCGTTGATTTTTGTTCCGGCATATGATCCCGTTTGGTCGCTGGCCAAGTTTGACGCCCGCTAGGTCTCCACCGACGACTTTTCTAACCGAATCGAAGTCTACAATGAATTTTCCTGCTCTGGCGCGACAGTGTGCATGGCCTTCGCCATAACCAGCATTAAGAAAAAATCCCGTTTGCTCACTGAGACTGCCATACTTGGTTTCGAACCCAATGCCCATCTCTTGCAACATCTTTTGGAATAGCACGTTAATCTCAACGCACACAGCGTTGTTATTTTCAGGCGTGATAGTCGCGACACGCGAAACATCCATGAATTTCTGCGTTATCGGTCCTGTGGCATCATAGGCAAATGTTTCACGGTCATATGTCAGGACCTGGCATAGCTTCAAATATGCCCAAATTGCTCGCTCTGGGTCACTCAGATCTGCCGGCATTCCTTCTAACACACGATCGTGAAGACCCTCATCCATAATGGCCTCACCAACAGCTTCGTCTTGGTCAATTTTGGTACGCGCGCCGACAGTCTCAAAATCAACATGCTTATACGATGCAAGCGCGACAAATCGGTCTCGCACTACTCCCGGCAA
>CAZPPY010000025.1:0-12852 GCA_964588575.1 uncultured Candidatus Saccharibacteria bacterium | reverse complement strand
CTTTAATGCCGCAGATTTTGAGCGTTCAATTATCATGCCAACCGAGGACTATGTGGGCATAACGCCGAACGATGGCGTATTTCCTTGCTCTGCAGCACCAGAAGCTAGTTGATTAACTTCTTGATAACGTTCGGTAGGGTTTGTTCGTCGCATTCGGTTACGTCAAAGTCATAGAGCTTGAACACGTCAAGATCTTTCAGCCCTGAGCCAGTGAGCATAAGCACAACGGAAGCGTCGGCAGGGATTTTTTCAGCCTCGCGCAGTTTCTTAACGGCCATAAGTGAAGTTGCCGTAGCTGGCTCAACAAAGTAACCGCTATGCGCCATTTCCTGTTGAGCAATCAGTATTTCTTCCTCGCTTACGTCCTCAGCTAGCCAGCCAAACTCGCGTGCTTTATCGATAAGCTCATCGCCGCCCATCGGGTTGCCGGTCGTGATGGCTTCGGCAACGGTATGAACATTTGCGAATGGAATAACATGATCTTTACCCTGCTTGATAGCACTTACAATCGGACTGTTATTCTGGGCTTGGATAATTATCATCTTTGGCAAGTGATCAATAAGGCCAGCCTCTTGCAGTTCGCGGTAGCCCTTGAACAGGCCCCGAATGTGGCCACAGGCTGAAGTGGGGACGGCAATATAATCCGGTACTTGTCCATCCATCTGCTCCCACATTTCAAAGGCTGTCAGCTTATAACCTTCAACGCGAATTGGCCCATTGCCTGAGACGATTCGTAAACCAAGGTCTTTGGCAAGCTCAAGCAACCCTTTCTTCATTGCCGAGTAATCAGGCGCATGAATTTTCACGACACTAGCCCCGTGAATGCTCATGGCCATGATCTTTTCTTTTGGCGTGAAGTCGGGCACGAAAATGAGTGTCTTTAGCCCAGCTTTTGCGCCGAAGGCGGCCATTGAGTTGCCCATATTGCCTGTAGAAATTGTGGCAGTTACATCTTCATGACAATATCGAGCTATGGCAACGCAAGCAAGTGAACCACGATCTTTGAAGCTCCATGTCGGATTCTGAGTTTCGTTTTTCAGCAATAGCTGTGGTAGACCGGTAAACGTGCTCAATTTCTCCGCTCTTACGAGTGGCGTGTTGCCTTCGCCTAGACTAAACGATTCTTCAATCGCAAACGGCAAAAAGTCAGCGAAGCGCTGCCAGATATATTTGCCGGGTTTGACTCTTGCGGTTCGAAGCGAATCAATCGCCACTTCAAGTGATTCCCCGTTATCGGCAAATTCTTCGAGCTGGTCGAGCGGGTATTCAGTCCCAGAAATTGTTGATATAAGTTTATGCATATGGGGTTACCTCTTAATCTGCCTTCACTTTACGCACGCGAGGAACCAATAGCAATATAAAAGCAATTCATGCCGCATCCTGCGGATCATCATGCCACCCATCAAAATGCACAACTAGATAACTCCTCAGCTCTTCTTTCAATTTAAATCCCCTTGCCCAGCCACGCTAGAAGCTCACCGAAAGGTGGGCTTTTTGCGTGGCTCAGTGTGACTGGATTCGAACGGGATTGCCAGTGGCAATCCCCGCCCTTGCCCGGCGACCATGAGAGCCGGGTTGCGTTAGCAAGGTCGAGTCCCTCATCCCCAGCCGCGAAAAGACGAGTCCATGAGGCTCGTTTTTTCGCGGCTATAGCAGGACACACTTCCTTTGCTATTCTCCCGTTTGATTATGCTATAGCCGGGCTAAAAAAACTGCAAGTACCAGCAAAGACTAAGTTTCCCCCAATTGCTTGAATAGCCTTCAGTAGCTTGGCCACCTCGTCATCAGCCGACTCGATTACGACTGACTCGCGAAACACTTCTTTTTGAAATGCATCTGATTTTTCTTCTGCTATTTTTCGTAATCGCTCAATGGATCTGATGACTATATTTATCTCTCGGTTTTGAAAGCTATAGAAATATTCTCCAGTCGTATGCATTTCCTCTTCTGCAAGGGGCATAAAGATAAGGATATCTATATCAGAATCGGGTCGGTTCATGCCTTTCGCGGTAGGGCCATATAATGCGGTTGCCTTAATACGTGATCTGGTCTGCTGATACCAAGTAAATTTTGGCAATTCTTCATCCACGAAGCGCCGAACAATCTTAAGAGCCTCAGCTTTTGTAAGTTTCGTTTGCATGGCTACCTTGCTAATTAAACGAGTGCCTAACGTTTTAGGCAAATGTATCGTTATATATCCATGGTTTCGATCGACGTGCATGGACCGTGCTGCTTAGCCCAACCTATGCGTTGTATGAGTTTTCCTCTAGAGGGCTTTTTGTATGAAAGTATAGAGCCCGATAGGCGTGTGATTGCTTGTGTAGCTGCATGCTAAAATATATCTATGAATTTGACGCATGAAGACCTTCAGGCAATCCGTGATATCGTCAAGAACGAAGTCGCGGTTGTTGTCCGTGCCACCTTAAAAGAGGAACTTGCCCATGTTTACGGGGAGCTGGAAGCTCTACGGAATGATATCAAGGAAATATACGGAATGATTGTTGACCTGCAAAAAGGGTCGATCATTGATAATTCATTTCAGAAGCTCAGCGTCGAAAAGAAGCTATTAAAGCTTCACGCTGAGCTGCTCGAGGCAGCGCGACAGGCTGGCGTGACACTACCCAATCACTAGTAGCCCTCAAGACATGCTTTTAAAGTCTCCGCTCGCAAAGGAATTTCGCTATGCTGGAACTATGCAAATGCTTTATCACATCGCTCGTAAAGAAGACTGGGAAAAAGCAAAAATTACAGGAACTTATACAATTTCAACTCTCGGTAAGACGCTTGACCAGGTTGGCTATATTCACATGTCTTTTGCGCCACAGGTTAAATTGGTTGCCGACTTTATCTACACTAATACGACTGATCTTGTGTTACTTAAAATTAACCCAGACAAGCTTACAGCTCAAGTGAAAGTTGAGCCTGTTGGCTCAGGCAAAAAGTTCCCGCACCTCTATGGACCACTCAATGTGACCGCTGTGGTTGAAATAAGGGATTATGCCCCAGGAAACAATGGGGAATTCCCTGCTGTCTTTGAACGCTAATAACTGAAAGGTTTTTTGGTAGCGCAGTATATTCACTAGCCCCAGCCATAAGTAAGCAATATAAAGTACCTCATCGCGGGCCCTTTTGCTATAGTTAGGCCATGAAGAAGCGTCTTTTCGAGAAGTTCATGCTCGTATTCGCGACTGTAGAGCCAATCGCAACCATTCCCCAGATTATAGAAGTGTGGAAAAGCGGAAATGATGGCAGTGTCTCACTCGCTACGTGGTCCTTTTATTCACTCACATCTTTGATGTGGTTGACATACGGCATTGTTAGGAAAGACAAACCGCTTATCGTCTCAGGAATTCTTTGGGTAGCATCGCAAGGCCTAGTAGTGCTCGGCTTACTGCTTCATTAGAAACATTGCGAGCTCATCAATAGCAACGAGGGACCAGATAGGTTTTACTGCATACAACGAATCTTGACTCGTTCTAAGGAGTTAAACGTTTGGTGAAGTAATTCGGACGGTATATTCAGTCACAATATCTACGTTGGTATCATACGGCTTCGAGCAACGGCAGAGGTATGTCGTGACGTGTTTCGCGTGCCTCTGAGTCGTCGGTTGCAGTACTGCGGCTCATACCAAGTTCAACTATCTTCAAGATCATCTCTTCATATGTAATAGCTACATTTATTACACAGGCTTTCGGAAAGGAGCCGTAGCCACTGATCAGGCTCGGTATAAGATTCGCCTCCAAAAAATGTGGCATGCCAACAGCATCTAAACGGATATCGATGCGGCCATAATCTCTTGCGCCCAGGGCGTTAAATGCGTCCATGGCAAGCGCCATAACCTTTGATTTAAGATCTGGTTCCGTAACTTCCGATACTACTTCAGTATTTGCTGATTTGGTATCGCAAGTAAGTAAACTGGCGCCACATGCATCTGTTTCTGCGCTTAGTTCAATGGGCATTATTATATGATCCACTTCCCCATACCGTTTTAGGATAGCAACACTAAACTCTCGGCCTGGTAAATATTCTTCAATCAGTGAATCAGATTGATATTTATCGGTGATGGACTGAACCTTCGAGCATAATTGCTGAAAAGTATAAGCGATAGAGTATTGATCAACGCCAAGGCCCCCGCCACGATTTGTAGGTTTAATAAAAACCGGGTAGTTGAGTTTTATCATGCTCTGGTTCAGCGGTTGATTTTGTTTGGCTACGTAGAATGGTGATGTAGTAAGGCCGGCTTCCAGTATCTTTTGTTTGGCTAAATGTTTATTAAGCTCTAACCGATGGGCAGTTTGCGGAGATCCGGTATAAGCTATGCCGCACTCATCAAGATAATCAGCTAACCAAATCTTGTTAGAGCCGTCGATATTTGAAGAGACATCGACTGTAATAAATTTCATGCCAAGTACAACCAGATCAGGATGCCTACCTGCCAAGGATGTAAGATCAGCGAAATCATTGACGATCGTAATCCGTACATGAGTATAGCGCTGTACGAGCACAGATTTGATGGCTTGGCGCGAGCGTAGGCTCATAGAGCTAAGACCAGGTCGTGTTGAAGCAACTATCTCAATAGATTGATTAATTTTCATAGCTTATATATCCCCGGGGAGCACTGAGTGCTTCTCATGTATTACGTATAGCTGTAGGCCAACCGCCTACGTATAGTTGTATTCGCTTAAGAAATGATTCTTTGGGCTTTTAGATTGCTCACGCTTAGTACGTTCTAGCCGAGATGATAGTAAGCTTTGAGGGCAAATTACTATAACGGAAAGTTGGTAATAACCACTTGCTACGTATATATTACCACAAGTTCTTCAAATTTCATAATACTTAAGGCGCTGGAGCGGGGCTGGGTTTTCGTGGGTAATGTTTTTGTGGGCTATGCTGGCTTGGATTTGGGCCGATATATCGCTGGTTTTTACCAAGCCAGTTAACAGGAATGCATCCGCTTGATCAAGCGATACAATTCGCTGAATTGATACAAGAATCGTTACTGCATATTGAAGTTATGCCGTTGCCCGTGGAGACATATCTAGATGATGTACGGTTAGGCGCAGTTTCTACCCTAGAATTGATCAATGCACAGTTGGCGTTCCGGCACTGCTTATATCGAGTGCACAGGCTGGCTTCTCGTCATACTATACCTTTGGCCTGCAGCCTCCTGAGCAGCAAATGGAAGTACACGAATCCTGCATATGGTTGCCACGTGGCAGTTAACACTTTAAGCTGGTCGTAGTCCGGTCTGCTTTCAAGCTGCAGCAACGTTTGGACATTGTTCTGGCCACCGATATCGTCGCCCGGGAACACGTCGAGGCGTTCAAGTCCGCGAAGCAGCACGTATTCAGCCGACCATCGGCCGATGCCATGGATTGCTTGCAACTGACCGCAGGCCTGCTTATTATCCATATTTTCAAGGTGGTCCAGGTCAATATTCCCGTCTAGTATGCTTTGCGCTAGTTGCTTGATGAAGCGAGCTTTATTGTGGCTGAACCCGAGTGCTTTCAACTCTGTTTCGGGAATATAGGCTATATCTTCTGGGCGCGGAAAGGCTCGCTCCGCGCCGTTGTCATTCGGAAATACTAGTCCGTACGTTGCAGCTAGCCGATCGAGTAGAAGAATACCGACATCGAGCGATACCTGCTGGCAGGCGATTGCATTGACCAGGGCTTCGAAGACCGTCGGAAAGCGGGGCGGCCGCACGCCTATGAACTGCCGGGCCAGCCGCTCAAGCACGTGGTTGTGCCCGACATGCAGGTAAAAGGGCTGGACATTGACGGTCAGGCCAAGGAGCTTCTGGACAGTCGTCCGCACTTCGTCAAGTTGTATCGCGGTGAGTCTTTCAGCACTCTGCAGCTCGATGGTAATGCACGGTGAGGTATGTATGTCATGCTGAGTAATAACGAGGCGAACAGGTAAGTCGCCGACAACTAGTATGCGGGAATAGGCGCGACCATCCCAACGATCGATTGCGTTTTTCTGTCTTCGGCGCAGCACCCATGCGGTCAGATCGAGCCTAAAAGGCGGCGTGATCGGCAGTTCTAGCCGGGCCTCAACCATATCTCGCTACTTCTCGAGGTAGGCTTTTAGGACAACGGCGTCGTTGTGTACTTCATCTTTAGCGCCGAAAACAAGTGTGGCCGAACCGCCTTTGAGTTCCTCCCGTAAGGCATCGACCGCTGCTTTGTTTGTGTCTAATTCCTGCCGGTAACGTTGCTGAAATTCGGCCCACTTTGCGGGATCGTGTCCGAACCACTTCCTGAGCGCAGTACTCGGCGCGATATTTTTCAGCCACACATCGATCTTGGCTTTTTCTTTGGTCAACCCGCGCGGCCATAAACGGTCGATGAGGATTCGTTTGCCATCATCTGAAGACGACGCTTCGTAGACTCGTTTGATGCGTACAATCATATCAATACCCTGCAAATTCTTCCGTTTTAATCGTGTCTTCATTCACGCCGATAGTGACGAGTAATTGCCGCATTGCTTTGACCATGCCTTCTGGACCGGACAGGTAATAGATCGGTGCGTTCAGGTCAGGAATGTGCCGTTCGAGCATTGCTTTGTCAACATGGCCGCGCTCGCCTGTCCAACCGTCGGGCGCTTCGTCTGTCACGACTGGCAAGTACGTAAAATTTGGGTTGTCTTTCGCAAGTTGTTCGAAGTCATTCCTGAACGGCGCGTCAGCCAGTGAATGGTTGGCATGGAGCAGCGTAATCTTGTGCGCGGCTTTGTCGCGTGTTGCCTGGGCGATCATGCTCCGCACTGGTGTGACCCCAATGCCGCCAATGATAAATACGGCTGGTGTTGTCTCGGTTTTGTGCAACGTGAAATCACCATATGGCGCGTCCAACTTTACTTCTGTACCGATAGGTAAATCACGCAATACTCGCTTGAACGCCGTGTCGCGCATGCGTGTGGCAGCCATCAAAAACGGTTCATACGGTGCCGACGCGATCGAGAAGCCGCGGGTGTTGCCTTCAGCGTCAGTTTCCGGCGGATCGATCAGCGTGTAATCGGCAAATTGCCCGGCGCGGAAAGTAAACCCCTCCGGCTTTTCGAAGTGGAATGCCATCGTGCCGTTGGCAATCTCTTCCCTTTTCAGTAGTTTTATATTCGTTATCATGTGATCCTCCTTTTACTCCCAGTGCTCGCAGCCTTTGACACAGTAGGTTTTAACGTGCCTCTCAATCTGTTCAAAGAGCGGCTTGACCGTGTCTTCATTGATAGCATAAATACGCTCCTTGCCATCCTGCTTTACAGTCACAAAATGACAAAGCAGTAAGTGCTTCAGGCTGTGCGATACTGCCGATTGCTCGATCTTCAACTCTTCTGCGATAGTAGTTACGCTTGACGCTCCATCTATGGCGAGCAGCTGAAGTATGCGCACCCGCTGCTTGTTCGCAAGCGTCATGAAGAAGTGGTCAAATGAAGTATATTTCATATGATGAGTATATCATACGTGTCACTGCCTGGCATATAAAACTCGATATATTTCGGCGATGTACTGGCTATTACCGGCGTCAGTGTCATTTCATAAAAGTTGTGCGTAGTGTGCAGAGGAAGAGTGTATAGCATGCAGTGTGATGCGGTATATGATGCGTATCAGTGACGCCGCGTTAGTACGTGTGATGTCTTGAGTAGCAACTGATTACACGGTTAACGTAGCAGTGTCCCACCATCGACAACAACATGCGCCCCTGTCATATATGATGCCAAATCAGTTACCAAGAAGAGTACAACTTTCCCGATCTCATCAGCTTCGCCCATACGATGCATAGGAATCTTCGACAGAAATGCTTCCGTTTGATGGTCCAGCGTTGCAGCGTCAGGTGCTGGCGCGGCAGCTTGCATAGCTTGAACGCCTGGCGTTGCAATGCCGCCCGGTGCCACAGCGTTGACCCAAATTTTATGCGGCGCAAGTTCCAGCGCGACATTCTGCGTGAAGCCCCAGACGCCATGTTTCGATGCATCATAATGTGCTAACCCGACCATCGTCGGATGGATTGCATCGATAGATGTAATGTTGATAATTCTTCCGCCTTTGCCAGCCTGCTTCATGGCTTCAGAGGCGTACTTTGTGGCCAAAAAAACGCCGCGCAAGTTAACATGTATAACCCGCTCGAAGTCATCTTTAGTCATGGTTGCTAATGGCGCTGGCGGATAAATACCTGCGTTATTCACAAGTATGTCGACCGAGCCGAACTCATGCTGACAATAATCTACCATATGCGCAACGTTTGCCTCGTTTGCGACATCAACTTGCAGGTGCGCAGATTTCTTCCCGGTTGTTGGCAAACTTGCAGCAGCCTCCGCCGCCGCGCCGTCAATATCCGCGATCAGGACTGATGCGCCAGCCTCTGCGAGCCTGTATGCGATGCCATAGCCAATGCCTTTGGCTCCGCCAGTGACAATTGCAGCCTTGCCGTCTAAATTCATAATATCTTTGAGGGGTCTTATAACCATTGCATCTCTCCTGTTATGCCCATAGGTAGTATAACCGCGCGGGGTTGAAGGAAGCGTAACTTTCCTGCAGCCCGGCTACGGCTTTTGGGATTTAGGCGTGGACGTGAAGGTGCTGTGCCTGGTCAGCCTCAATACCATCCCATAGCGCCAGTATGAAGGTCGCCGCGGCAGCCGTGAGCGTCATCCATAGAATTCCCTCCGTTTACGTGTTCTAAACTGCACCTCCTTTCCTCTTGTATCCTAGTGTTTCATGTTTTGTATATCTATGATGCCAATCACAGCGTCCTTAGTTGGCAGGTGCTTCAATATTAGTTAGAAGGAGCGCGGCTATGAAAAAAGTTTTTAGCAAGGATGAGGCGCGGGACATCGGTAGCAGGATAGGTGTAGACTTCCATAACATTAACCTGGAACAGTTTCGTTTAGGTCTAGGAGTGGAGTTGGAGCATGGCTCAGAATATCCTGAAACAAATGTTACGAATGATGATTTTCTGACAACTGGCAAAATAGCTTGGGCGCATCTCAAAGAAATACCAAACTATTATGACGGCCTATTAAAAATGGAACATACCATGGAGGGAAAATAGCTACAAATGCTCGCCGAGGCTACTTTCCAAACGAGACAGATCGTTGATAATTATGTGCCCGCGATCAACTACTATGATCTTCTGTTGCTTGAGCGCCACCAGCTCGCGGTTTACTGTTTCTCGTGTCATGCCCGAACGATGCGCCAATTCTTCTTCATTGATATCAATATTATAAGAGCCATTCGTTTGTTCTTCACCGAAGCGTTTGCATGCAACGACAAGCTCAAATGTGATCCGTGTTTTTGCGGTTCCTCCCATGAGGTGTGCCATACGTCGCTGCAGGCCCTCAACGCCAGCGTAAAGCCGAGACAGGAGGTTAAACATAACATCTGGATTTTGCTGCAAGAATGCAACCGCTGCTTCAGCGGGCGCAATGCGTACATCTAAATCAGTTGCGGCTTCAAAAAAGTATTGATTTGGTATAGCGGTGATTGCCCATGACATTGGAAAGAATGCTGAAGCTTTGAAAACATTGACTACAATCTCATTTCCCTGATCTGAAATGTCATACTGGCGTACCTGGCCGTTTTCTATATGATAAACACCCGCCGGGTTTTCATTAGCCTGGATGAGCAATTGTCCTTTATCGAAGTGCCTCGCTGGATATTTGGCAAAGAAGTCTGTTATCTTCTGCTTGATTGTGTCATCCATACTTACTTACCAGTATGCTCTTGATGATCCGACGACACCAGCTACAGTGTGTGATATAGATTATAGTTTCTGTGTCCGCAAACGTGCACACTGTATGTGTAAGCGGAGGAGATATTATGCGTCACGTAGAGATCGTTCGAATTCCAGCGCGGTCCAGTCACCGCGGCGTGGATGAACTGTATTACGAGATCGAATCTGACGATTGGCATGATCGCGCAAAGCGCTTACAACTTCGACGATGGCATCATGTGCAGGCGGCACTGAAAGGCATTCGCCATGCAAATGCTCGCCACAAGGAGCGTCTATGAAACACATGCAGACGTACTCAACAGAGCATCAACTAAAGGAGTTGGCTTACAATCTTCCATTCCCTATGCGTTGCGACGAGATGGTTATCATTGCCAGGTACATGGATTGTTCGTCACCAACCATACAATTGTTAAGACGGTTCGACCCGAATGATGTATTTGAAAATGGCGCCGACTTTATAAATCGTTGTGAGGAAGTACGGTTGCTCTTGGGCGAGGAGTGCTATGCCCCAAAAGAGTGGTTGTGCAGCCCTCAAGATTAACGGACACATTAAGGAGGAATAAGTATGGCAACTACCAAACAAATTGCAGCAGCCAAACGAGATATCGTGAAAGCCCAGGCCAAGTGGCAGCGTATGACACATCGCCAGCATGTGTTAGCTCAACCACATGGGCGCAAGCGTGCGAAGCCCGGATCCCGTGGTATGGGGACATATTATAGAATTGTTGTGCGGCCGCGAAATGAGTTTGTTTCGTTTCGCACGCACGATGTCGGTAAGCCTGGCGATTTATTGCGTATCAGCGGTAAACGCGGCAGTGGCTCGTGGGCGACGCAAGCATGGCTTGTTGATAAGCGCCTGGCTCATATTGATGGCGACTACCTGGTGGCCGATGCACCGGATGCCAAAGATCTGCTGATGAAATTGCGGAGTGTCCCCTATCACGAAAAAGGTGATATTTTCTCTGCCAAGGACCGACGCAATGTACCAGAAAAAGAGAAGCCGACGGATGCTCAGCAGGTTGCACGTGCGAAGAATATCAAGAAAGCCCAGGCAGCGCAGCGCATGATGCAATAAAAAGTACGAGGAGCTGTACGGAGAAATACTCCGGTTTGCCGGAGTATTTCTAGGTATCATGTACTCCAATGCTAGCTGCGTACCTTTCAATGCCAGAAACCCCAATGCAGCCAAGATAGCCATGACCGCACTGCACCGAATCCGAGCATCGCGGCGATTCGTGCAATCATGCTAACCGTCCAGAATGCGTAGGCATTCAACAATAATCCCCGAGGCGTCTCGCCTTTAAACCGTCTTGCTGCCTGACCTTGGAGCTTTACTGTGTCATGTCAGTCTGAGCTTTTGCGCTTACGTCGGCATGGGTTTGTCCGCCGGTGATCTCAGTCACTACAATGCATGAGAAAAAATGCTGCGAATGGCATTGCATTTGCTATAGTTGGTTAGATGATAAAAGCAATCATTTTTGACTTTGACGGCGTCATCGTTCTCAGCGAACAAGCGCGTTTTGGTGCTTTGCAGACTCTCGGCAAACGCTATGGCATCGTAGTTGGCGACGGATTATTCAAGCATATTATTGGTCGGACAACTAAAGATTTTTTTGCAATTAACTTCCCCAATCTTCAACCCGATAAGCTGCAAAAACTTATGCATGACTATCAGGTCGAATATAAAGATAAAGTCGTAGACCATGTTACTCCGATAGCATTTACCAACGAATATATCCGGAACTACGACGGCGATAAACTACTTGCCGTTGCATCAGGCAGTGACACAAAGGTGCTGGACACATTGCTAAAACATCTCGGTTTGCATGATAAATTTGCGCGAATCGTGGGCAAGGAACACGTCTCAAAGCACAAACCGGATCCGGAAGCATATCTCTACACCGCGAAGGAGCTTGGCCTGTCCCCTGCTGAGTGCGTCGTTGTTGAGGATACGGCGGTGGGCGCCGAAGCAGCGAATAATGCCGGCATGAAAGTGTTTGCGCTGTTGAATGGCTTGAATGCAAGAGAAGATTTCGAATCAGTTACAGTCGAGGGCTATATCGCCGACCTTGCACAACTGCAGGATGTTTTAGGCAATTTATCGTAGCGTACATTGCGCAACCACTCTTTTAAGCAGGTGTATACATCTATATATAAGTTAAGATTCCCTATTGCCTTATTTTTAGTAAGTGTTATACTGACACTAACTAAATAGGTAATGATATGAAAGAAAATGTTTATAGCTTTGAAGAGATCGTTGATGACCCGGTAGGCGCGTACGAGGAAATGCGCGGCCGTCTCGAAAAGTATGGGCCAAACGCCCCGTTTCCTGAATTCGCTCCCGCTGTCGATTATATCGTCGATCAACTGGAATTACCCAAGTACCAGACAGTACGTGCTGACCATCCTGATTTGGAGTTGGAGCGGAAAGAAGTCAGTACACTGCTGGCGCACACCAACCTTGCGTTTGAATTTGACGATGAATCTACCTACCCTTATCCGAGGCCGTTTCCCGGCCCGTACCCATATCGGCCAACTATCGACGCGATTGAAGCCGGTCTCCGGCTGCTCGATAAATACAGCCGCCTCATACCGAACAGCAAAGCAGTACCGCTCTACCACTTTGACCGCTACCAGTACCACCGGCACGGGCTCATGGGTGATCCGGGCGCAGTGCTCATACCGACGGCAGAAGCTATATCACTTTCGGATTTTATCCGGACTCGCGCCGTGCCTATCGGTTTTATCGGCCTGACCGGCAGTACGGTCCGTGTTGACCGCCACTACCAGTCTCCGCTTGATTTTTGGTACCACGACATGAACCATGTCCGCCGTATGGTGGGCTACTTGAAGCAGAGCGAACGCTTGCACGAGGCGAACACGACAGAAGAAAAGCTGGCGCTGTATCGGGAAATGGATGGCTTCATCCAGGAGAAGCTCATGCCGGCAATCGAGGAATTGCCCGACGATGCTCCAGAAGCCGACCGGGCAGTGCGCAGGCTGGCGAGGCTGATGCTGTTTGAAGTTCTGCACGAATCTGCATTGGCACCAGAAAGTGACGTGATAAAGACGGAACTTTTGCGGGAGGCAATGCCCCAGCCGTTTGAAATCATGATGA
>CAZPPY010000024.1:0-13114 GCA_964588575.1 uncultured Candidatus Saccharibacteria bacterium | reverse complement strand
CCAGCGCCATCACCATTGCTGAAACCGGACACTTGGTATTTGCGACGCTCCACACGAACAGCGCAGCGCAAAGTATCGACCGTATGATCGACGTCTTTCCGCCACACCAGCAGCCACAGATCCGTGCGCAGCTGTCGAACATCCTTATGGCGATTTGTTCCCAGCGCTTGATCCCGGCAATCGGTGGCGGCCGCGTTGCGGCGGCAGAAATTCTGGTTGTTACGCCAGCCGTCCGCAATATTATTCGCGAAGGCAAGACGCATCAGATGGACGCAGTTATCCAGACCGGTGCAGAATTTGGCATGCAAAGCATGGATAAGACGCTGGCAAAGATGATCCATGAAGGCACTATTACGTATGACGAAGCGCGTAACTTTGCCGTTGATCTTGACGAGCTTGACCGTCTAATGAGGAGTTAATGAAAAAGTATCAAGTGTTAGTTATGTGTCGTCAGGAAACCGTTTCGTGTGCGGCAATTGACTGGGAATCCATGCCTAGTACAGTGAGGTATTCGCTGTGCTGACGTACACCTATACAGCGCGCGACCCTGCCAGTGGCCAGCGTATGAAAGCGACTGTTCAGGCAGATAGTGAGCAGTCGGCTGCTAAACTGATACGGGCCGAGGGGCTCGTGCCAATTGAGATTGCAGTGAGCAAGAGCGGTGGCGGTGAAGGCCTGTTGGGCCGCTTCAGCCGTGTACGTTCAAAAGATAAAGTACTCTTCTCGCGTCAGCTGGCAACACTGCTGAATGCTGGTTTACCGTTGGTCCAGTCGCTCCGCAGCGTGAATAATCAGACCGAAAGCAAGCCGCTCAAAGTTATCATTTCCCGGATCATCGCCGATGTTGAGGCGGGCTCGCCGCTCGCGAAGGCGATGGGTAAGTATCCGGACGTGTTTAATCAGGTATACATTAGCCTGATTGCTGCTGGCGAAGCTTCCGGTACGCTCGACAAAGCGCTGGAGCGATTGGCTGACCAGCAGGAGAAAGATGCCGATGTGATAAGTAAAGTCCGCGGCGCTCTGATCTATCCAGTGATCGTACTAGTCGTGATGCTTGCCGTGGTTGTCTTTATGCTGGTAAAAGTTTTGCCACAAGTAAAGACGCTCTATGCTGAGACCGGTGGTGTCGATTTGCCAATTGTCACGCAACTGCTGCTGGCCGCCTCAGATTTTATAATTCAATTCTGGTGGGCAATTCTGATCTTCCTGGTTATTCTGGGTATATTCGGCAGCCGCTGGGCGCGGAGTGTTGGCGGTAAGGCGGTGATTGATAAGCTAAAAATGCGTATGTGGCCGATTGGACCGTTGTATATGAAGCTCTATATGGCGCGGTTTGCACGAACCGGTACAACACTTGTCTCCAGCGGCGTACCGTTAATCCAGATGCTCAATATTACAGCCAATGCGGTCGACAACATGTATGTTGAAGATTCGATCAACAAAGCAACCGAGAAAGTAAAGGCCGGCAAATCGCTCGGCCAATCACTGGAGGGTGACCCGAACTTTTTGGAGTTGGTACCGAATATGCTTAAGATTGGTGAGCAGTCGGGGTCAATGGAACAAATGATGAGCAAGGCGGCTGACTACTATGAGAAGGAACTGGATAACGAAATCAAAGCCATCCAGACCATCATTGAGCCAGTGATGATGATTCTGATGGGTCTCATGGCCTTTACAATCGTTGCTGCAGTGCTGTTGCCAATCTACAATCTGGCGAGCCACGTCAACAGCTTGTAGATAGTTACATAACCCTTGATTCTTTCCAGCCCGGCCGGTACTATGTAAGCATAAGTGCTATAATAAACGTTTTAGCAAAGGGGGCATTTGCATGATTCAGAAACTTCACAAACGTAAGCAGACCAGCCGTGCAGGCAGGGGCTTTACGATTATTGAGGTGATGATCGTGCTTGCGATCGCCGGCCTTATCATGCTGATCGTATTCCTGGCAGTACCGGCATTACAACGTAGCCAGCGCAATACACAGCGCAAAACCGACGTTTCAGCTATTGCTGGCGCGATTGCGAATTACATCGATAACAACGGCGGCAGCGTGCCTTCCAATGTTGGTCCAAGCGGGAGCGACCTACTTATCTGCGGCGTAAACTGTAGCAGCGGCAATACCGAGACGGCAAAGTTGGGCTACTATGACGAAACTGCTGCCACGCCTGCTGTCAGCTTGGTCAAGAATAGTGCGAGCCCCGGCACACCGACGAAGGATACCGTCGTCGTTGATGTCGGCTACAATTGCAACTCGACGAATACAGGCCTAGGAACAGCGTCTTCACGGACAGCAGCGATCCTCTACGCGGTTGAAACCAGCTCTTCGAACATCGCCCAACAGTGCGCTGAGCAGTAGACTGATCTAAGGTTTTTAAAAGAAGCCTCCTATGCGGGGCTTCTTTTTGTATGAGTGTGGTACGATGAAACAGATGATACTTGTTGCGCTTATTGTATTCGGGTTGTCACTCGGCAGCTTCGTGAATGCCGCTGTCTGGCGGTTCCATGAACAACAGGAAGTAGCGGGGAAGCGTCGGAAGAAAACATCCAGCCAGCGTGACCTTTCTATCACAACTGGTAGATCTATGTGTACTCATTGCGGCCATGTACTGTCGGCATGGGACCTGATACCAGTGGTAAGCTACCTGTACCTACACGGCCGGTGCCGGTATTGTCGAAAGCCCATTGAAGATACGCCACTGGCAGAGATAGCCGTACCAATGGTGTTGGTTGCATCATATATCTGGTGGCCGTATGGGTTTAGCGGCTGGGGTTCGCCCGGTACGATCCTGTTTCTATTCTGGTCAGCGTGTGTGATTGCGTTCGTATTTCTATCGGTGTACGATGTTCGTTGGTTTCTGCTGCCGGATCGAGTGGTTCTTCCTCTCATTGCATTCGCTGTCATACAGGTTTTCGTGCAAGCAACTATTTTCAGCGGCGGCTGGACCGTGATGCTGGATGCATTTTGGGGCGTCGTGAGTATTGCCGGTGTATTTTTTCTGCTGTATGTCATCTCGAAAGGCGCGTGGATTGGCTTCGGCGATGTCAAATTAGCGATAGCGCTTGGGCTATTTGTCGGCGGACCAATCAATGCATTGCTCGTTATTTTCCTTGCTTCTTTGCTTGGGTGCGTCGCTGCACTGCCAATGCTGATCCGTGGCTACGCAAAAGCGTCGAGCCGTATACCTTTCGGGCCGTTTCTGATGGCAGCGACGGTTATTGTTATGCTGTTCGGAACTTTTATCACTGGATGGTACAGTGCCTTACTCGGCATTCGCTAACATCCGTGAGTAATAAGCTTATGGTATACTGATGGTCATGAAGCAGGGTGAGCGTCTCGACCAGCGGGCCGGTGGTTTTACCATTGTAGAGACAATGGTTGTACTCGCGGTCACAGGCGCTCTCTTTGTGGTGGTTGCCGCGTCACTTTCGGGTCGGCAAAGTGCAGCAGAATTTATCCACGCGATTCAGAGTGCTCAGTCTCAAGTTCAACAAGTGGTAAACCAAGTTTCGGCTGGTTTTTATCCGAATCAGGGCAACTTTACCTGCGCCCGAAACGGCAATGCAGTGGCGTTAGCCGCCGGCAGCAAAGCGCAGGGCACGAACCAAGACTGTATCTTTCTCGGCAAAGTCCTGCAGTTTGGGGTGCAGGGGACTAGTGGATCAGACCCCGAGCAATATAGGGTCTATACTATTGCCGGTTTGCGCTGTCCAACCTGCACAGTCGGTGCGGCGTCGCCGTTTCAGAATGTAAGCCCTACTGTTGTTGGCGTTGGCGGCGATTATACAAGCTATTCTGACGTCGGCGCTCTCGAATACGGGCTCTATACGCGTTGGATCCATATAGGCGGCACGAGTGTCGGTGCCGTAGGATTTCTCATGGAGCCAGGCAGCCTCTCTACCGCTACAAATTACAACTCAGGCGCACAACAGGTTGATATTGTGCCGATCTTTGGCTCGACGCTCAATCAGGATGCCTTGAGCCTGGCGGCGCGCACAGATAGTACGTTGAACGATACGACGCTCGTGAACTATAGCAGTATCAACCCACAGGGCGGCGTGCAAATCTGCCTTGTCAGTGGCGGCACCAACCAATCCGGCCTCATTACTATCGGCGGATCCGGCAGGCAGCTTTTAGTGAATCTAAGTATTATGAGCAACACGCAATGTGTGAGCAATTAGATCTACACGGAACGCGCGCCGATAGGGCGCACGATAGAGCAAAGGGGTTTACTATCCTTGAGCTGCTGGTGGCATCGACAGTTTTCTCTGTGATTCTCGTCGTCGTTGCCGTTGGCGTCGTCCAGTTTACAAATAGCTACTATAAGGGAGTGAACAGCTCAAAAGTCCAGCTGACCGCCCGTTCAATCATGGCTGAGGTCAGTCAATCGGTTCAATTTGGACAGTCACCGCAAGTGACAACGGGGTCCGGTGGCGCCGGCTGGCTCTGTGTGAACAATACACTCTATTCATACAAGCTGGGGCAGGAGGTTATTGATGCAAGCCCAAACGCTGGATTACACCAGGGTTTCCACGGATTGGTCGTTAGCGACAATGGTACAAGCTGCGTTGGCCAGAAGCCGGCATTGCCGAATACCGGCCCGTTGTCGTCAGCGTCGCGCGAGTTACTGGGGGAGCATATGCGGCTGGGCGTGCTAACGATTACGCCAAACGGCGACTTGTACACTATACGCGTCCGTGTACTATACGGCGAAGATGACCTCTTCACGTCAACCAACTGGTCATCGGCCCAATGTGCTGGTAGCCGACCTGGCGTTCAATTCTGCGCCGTTTCCGACCTGACGACAACTGTACAACGGCGGTTATTGTAAGCCTGTGATAGGTAGGTTACCATAAGAGGTATGGGTATAAAACGAGCGCACGAAGCAGGAGTGGTGTCACTTATCGTGACCTTGGTCATGATGATTGTTATTACGCTGCTGGTGCTCGGTTTTGCTGAAATCTCTCGTAATGAACAGCGGAACGCTCTCGATGACCAGCTCAGTGCTCAAGCATATTACGCCGCTGAAAGCGGCATAAATGATGCACAGACCGTGATTACAAATAATGTCAAGAATGGACAAGCCGTTAATGACAAAACGAGCTGCAATGATCAGAACGGATACAACTTCAACACAAATGGCGATAATATTGTCGACCAGACGCACAGTGTTTCATATACGTGTGTACTCGTCGATCCAACTCCCTCATCGCTGGCCTATGATGTCGGCTACAATTCAAAAGTCATACCTCTTATTGCTCCTAACAGCAGTACTTTTAACACACTGACACTCATGTGGCAGGCAAAAGACGGTTCCACGCCTGCCGGTTGCTACACAGACACGGCAACCCAATTAGATCAGCTGCCAGCTGCCGGATCATGGGGTTGTAATTATCCTGTGCTTCGGGTAGATATCCTGAATGCAAACGTAGGCCTGGCGCGAGCTAACTGGGCGGGCAATACGGCGACGATGTTCTTCGTCCCATTCAATGGTACATATGCCAGTACGGGTACGCTGGCTGCCCGCGGGTCATTGATTCCAGCCACCTGCCCAACGACTAGTAGTGGTTGCACAGCATATATTACGCTTGGCGGGTCAAAATACTATATGCGTGTCACGACACTCTATCAGAACAATTTTCGCCTGACATTGAATGCCGGCGGCATTGCATTCACTGGTGCACAGGCGCTTGTTGACGCGACCGGTAAAGCGGTTGATGTACTCCGCCGGGTGCTGGTGGCTGTTGACCTGACCGACGCCAATGCGTACGCTATTCCAAACGGTGCAATTATCAGTCAGGACTCTGTCTGTAAACGTTTTGGTACTACCGGCAATGCGACACAAGGCTCGTTCAACGTTTACGATAACATGACGGCGGGCGGGTCAGGCAACAATTTATGTACGCAACAGTCGCCCGGCAGCCCGGTTCCGTAGGCCTAGTGTTCACTTAAGTTGCGATGAAACTTCTCATGCACAGCACGCAGATGCGGATCTGTAACATGCGTATAGATCTGTGTGGTACTGATATTGCTATGGCCGAGCATCTCCTGAACGCTGCGCAAGTCCGCACCGTTCATGAGCAGGTCTGTCGCGAAGCTGTGCCGGAGCGTGTGAGGGCTGACATGTTTCGTAATGCCGGCCAGCAGCGCATAGTGGCTGACAAGTCTTTGCACAGAACGGGCAGTTAACCGTTTGAAGTCACCACCATAATCCAGTTTTTTCACGCCGCTATAACGGGTAAAAAGCGGCTTCGCGTTATCTTCACGACGCGAGAGATATTGCTCGATCCACTGTGCAGCATCGGCGCTGATAAAAATCGGCCGGTCTTTCTGACCCTTGCCCCGTACCATGAATTCCCGGCGTTTCAGGTTTATATGATCGCGGTCTAGGCCAACCAGTTCCGATACACGCAGCCCCGAGCTAAAAAGCAGCTCCAGAATTGCCCGGTCCCGCATGCCGGTTATTGTTGTTGTATCGGGCTGTATAAACATGCGTCCCAACTCATCTTCATTTAGGAATGTTACCTGCTTGCGGACGGTCCGGGCCAGCTCAATTTTGTCTGCCGGCAGTGCGGGGACATTACGCTTGGCGCAGAATTTTAGAAAACTGCGCAGCGCAATCAGGTGGTAATTTGAGGTCGATTTTTGTAGTTCGTCAGCTGTGTTTGTACCAAGTCGGTTCAGCCAAAGTCGCCATTTGCGCACCAGCTCGGCGTCAATGTCGCTAACGGCAATATCGCCTGCGAAATCAAGTAGGCGCGTCAGGTAGTGGTCGTAATTGGCGATCGTCTTCTGTGAGCGGTTTTGCTCAATCTCCAAATACTCCAAAAAGTCGGTCTTTGCCCTCGCAAATTTCATACCCATATTGTAGCATTGTGCGACATCCTGTGGCTGGCTTGCGTAGATGCAATCTGTTAGAATATAGGTATTAAGCAAGGAATGCTCCGTGGAACAAACACTTATTATCCTGAAGCCTGATGCATTGCAGCGCGGTATTGCAGGTGAGGTCCTCACCAGATTTGAGCGAGTAGGCCTTAAAATTGTTGGCGCCAAAATGCTTGCGCCTAACTATGACCACTTTTACCATCACTACGAGACGATTGGTAAGATGATTTCCCGCCGTGGGCAGCAGGCATTTGACGTTACCCTGGAAATGATGCAAGCCGGACCGGTGCTTGCGTTGGTCCTTGAGGGCGTCGAAGCGGTCTCGCAAGTACGTAAAATGGTTGGCACTACCGAACCGAAGGCAGCCCAACCTGGTACTATCAGGGGAGATTACGCGCACCTCAGCTTTGCATTTGCCGACAAAGCCGGCATGGGCATTCCAAATCTGATCCATGCGTCCGGTGATCCGGAAGAAGCAGCGCAGGAAATTGCGCACTGGTTCCAGGAAGGTGAGCTTTATTCCTACGAAACCACCCACGAAAAATACACGCAGCTTAAGAAGAAGTAGCATGGCGGGAGACTACCATGCGGGTTTCCATTGCATCATAGCTTCCGGTAGAATGAGCAGAAGCCCCCATAGCTCAATGGATAGAGTAATTCCGTCCTAAGGAAGAGATAGAGGTTCGACTCCTCTTGGGGGCACCACGTCCGAATAACTGACAACCTCACCTGCTTTTTGGCAACCAAGTGGCTAAAAGACAGGTGAGGTCTTGTAGTATTCCTCCTTACCGTTTCGCGATTCCTGCCGCAAAACGGCAGAACACTCGTTAATACTTCAACCTGCTACAATACTCTTATGGCTGCCGCCGATGGAAATAAACAACAGGTCAAATACTTCGAAAGCCAGTTTGACGACGAAGACGTGCTCTATGTGTTTCGAAAACACGCGCTTGTTATGCGGAAAGCACTTATCATCAGTATGTCGTCGTGGCTGATCGGGCCGGTTGTTATTCTGATCTTAACGTATGTCATGCCAAACAACCCACCGTCGATGGTGGCATATTTCCTGGCGCTTTTTGGAAGTATTATCTTTGGTTCGTTACTGATGCTGCCATCCTGGATTAGTTGGTACTTCAGCGTATTCATTGTCACCACACAACGTTTTGTGCAGATTACGCAGAAGGGCCTGTTTCACACCCGATTTGCGGATATTCATTTGCAGCAAATCCAGCAAGTTAATTACGAGATTGCGGGCTTGCAGGAGACGCTTTTAGGATTTGGTACAATAGTGATGCAGACGTACATCGGTGAGCTAATTATCCACGACGTTCCGCATCCGGCAAAAATTCAGCGCAAGATTGTCGAAATTCTTCGCAACCAAGGTGTTTCACCGGTTCAGCTTGCCTTTAAGCGTTCGACAACCCAGGAATTAATAGACGAGGAAGCATGAAGACAAAGCTTACGCGGCTTATCAAACAGGGCCAACAGCTTGCGAAAGAACAGGTTAGAAAGCCTGAACCGAGTAGCGAAAATGTCCGAATTACGAACGAGACAATTGCCGCTCGCCGCGAAGAAGTCCTCGGGAGTGCACGCAAATATATCTATCCGCTGCAAGCCTCGAAGCATCGTATCGTCAAGTGGTCTGTCAGCATACTTGTATTGGCGGTCATTGGCTTCTTCACTTTCTGTCTGCTTGAGCTTTATAAATTCCAGTCGACTTCAAGCTTTATGTACGGCGTAACTCAGGTAGTCCCGTTCCCGGTAGCAATTATTAACAACCGCTACCTTGTCTCATATAACGATTACCTCTTTGAACTACGCCATTACATGCATTATTACCAGACACAGCAGCACATTGACTTCAATGATAAACAGGGCCGTCAGCAATTAGAAATATTCAAGCAGCGTTCGCTAGATCAGGTTATGCAGGCAGCCTATGTGGAGCGGCTCGCGGGCGCGAATCACGTTTCGGTAAGTGATAAGGATGTTGATACGGCAATTGCGCTCGTGCGGTCACAGAACCGGCTTGGAGCCAGCGACCAGGTTTTTCAGAGTGTGTTGAGTGAATTTTGGGGCTGGTCAGTCGATGACTTCCGTCGCGAATTACGGCAGGAATTGTTGGCCCAGAAAGTTGTCGATAAACTTGATATTGCAACCCACCAACGTGCAGCCCAGGCACTTGCTCAACTCGAGCAAGGGACGGATTTTGCAACCCTGGCAAAGCAGCTTTCGGACGATGCATCGACACGCGGCAATGGCGGGGCGTATGGCCTTCTGATTGATCGATCAACCAGCGAAATTGCGCCACAAGTGGTGAGTGCCTTGTTTCAGCTTAAGGTGGGGCAGTATTCGGGTATCATTAACACCGGCTACAGCCTAGAAATTGTCAGAGTAGATGAAATACAGGGTACCAAGTTGCGCGCTTCCCATATTTCATTTAACCTTCAGCCGGTTACAACGTACGTCACGCCGCTTGAAACCAAAGAAAAGCCACGCCTTCTTATTCATGCCTCGTGAGCCAGACAAGGGCATTGCTTTTCCTTGCTTAGCCTGCTATTATGACCTCTGTTGTTAGCAGTGTTGACGGCTAACTAAAAATTCAAACCAGGGAGAGAAGTCGACCGTTTGAATTTTTGAGAGAAGGCGCGGCGGCAAGCTAGCCGATGCCGATGAGGGCTCGTAGTGAAGAGGCCTATCACGTCTCCCTGTCACGGAGAAGATCGCCGGTTCGGCGAACGAGAAGCGCAGGCAAAACAAAGTTTACTTAGTTTTGCCGAGCATCGCAGGAAGGAGCAAGCGGATAGCTTGCGATATCCGGTCGGGCATCCTTAAAATGTAAGAATTGTTGAAACCCTACCTGATGGGCTCGTAGTGAAGAGGCCTATCACGTCTCCCTGTCACGGAGAAGATCGCCGGTTCGAATCCGGTCGAGCCCGCCAGGTAGCGCTTCAACAACGTCCGCGAGTGGGTCGAGCCCGCCAAGATGCTTATGCTTAAAGTCTTTCGATTTATCGGAGGGCTTTTTGTTATTCTAGAGACATGAAACTACACACCCTTCGCTTGCACCCAGATGAT
Organism: uncultured Candidatus Saccharibacteria bacterium; assembly: GCA_964588575.1. GTDB lineage: Bacteria > Patescibacteriota > Saccharimonadia > Saccharimonadales > UBA4665 > JANWHZ01. The sequence continues at coordinate 3,156 of CAZPPY010000024.1, read as the reverse complement.
GAACTGCGCGGCTCGCTTCAGGCATTCGCTAAGCAAAAGGATATTCAAGCCGGATTTATCATCACTTGTGTTGGCGCACTACAAAACCTTGTTATTAGATTGGCTGGCGCTACACCAGACAATCAGCCAACGAAAACCTATCATGGAGAGCTAGAGGTTGTTTCACTTGTAGGCACGCTAACCGCTGACGATTGTCACCTGCATATTGCAGCATCTGATAATGCGGGTATTGTCCATGGCGGCCATTTAAAGAGCGCGAAGGTTGCTGTAACGGCTGAGGTAGTGATTGGCGAAGACGAGAACGCGGTCTACGCACGTGTCATGGATGACGCAACTGGATTCGAAGAGTTGGAAGTAAGGGCAGAGTAATTTCAAATTTGCAACGCTACGGCTCGTCACTATGCTTAAAACCTCTCTGTTAAGAGAGGTTTTATATTTCGATTGTACAGGTATTCGAGCCAGTTTTTCTCTCCAGCGTTCCACCTGCTGCGCCAATCCATAGTCGACGTCGTGCATTTCGTAACTACCCCTCTCTGCACTTAGAGGTATGACTAGCTCTATGTCTGGCTCTAGTCGTTCATGAATAGCTCCGCCAACTACACTGTATAATTGCTGCTCACTACCCTCAATATAGGTGAAGTTACTCTTATGGGCCGGGTATGGCACGACTTGCTCTAAAATAGCCGGATCAACTAATTCGGCAGTATTGAGAATGTGGGCACGGATCCAGTCTTCGTCGTAGCCAGCATCTCTCGCTGCATCGGTAGCGATCACATACGCTATCTCCGCTGCAGTTTTAGGCGTTTCAAAATAATGCGCAAAAGCTGGGTTGATCTTTAGCGCTGCGAGCTGTTCGGTACTCGCAAAAGGTAGGAGGTAAGCCGTATCCAGCGGGTATGCATAGTCTGCAGATTCATCTTCTGTACGGAAGGTAGCATCCTGAGCCATGGCCCGGCCGCGGTATTTGGCCTCAGCAGGCTCGTCGCGCCGAGGCGTAGTTGTGATAATATCACCGAGCCGATAGATTACCGCTACGCCGAACGGTGTACTTTCATCTGGCGTATGCTGTCCCATGCCCAGGGCATATAGGTAATAATGGCTATCCGTCTCGAAACCAGTCCCAGGCTTCACGAAGTGAATGCCTTCAGAGTGTGCGCCGGTATTGCTTTGGGCCCCATTGTGCGCAGACCTCAACTCACGATCATGTAGTATATCAAGCCCACGGCGTGAAAAGTGCCAATACAGCGTACTAGATGGCTCTATGCGTTCATGGAAGAGTCGATCCATGTCCTGTATGCGGTCAGATAGCCGGTTTACGGCATCGTCTTGAGGCGGGAGCCACTCTCCAGCCTCCTCGGCGTGAGTATAAATAGCAGCAATATTCTGCTGTTCATGAGCTAGAAGTTCTGGTGATGTCGTTATGCCCACCAAGCTTGGCTCTGGTAAACGAGTCTCCGCTAACTCGAGTTCGGTATACAGTTGCTCGCTTGCACCTGGTGGTAGGGTTCTGATTCTCGTGGAGGCTTCTGTTACTTGAGCGGCCTTTGCAATATGTGCGTCATTAACCTCGGCACCAATAACAGGAGGCACTTCAAAACCTAAATCTGGTCTATTGTTTGGCGTCTCATACTGCGAATACATAATTTTTGTTTTAGCGCTGTGTCTATATAATTATACACTATTATGCAGAATAATGAAAATACATAGGGCTATTGTGTAGTAGTTCCAAATTTCAAAAGCTACGGCTTGCCAGGATCCTTATACGTAAATCCTTCTGTCGGAGAGGTTTGTTATAGTTGGCCTATGACGTTAAAAAATAATGTACCGTTTCGGATTCTTCCAACAACTGGGCGAAGTGCAGAGACTTTAGCTCGCCGGCATGGATACAAAAACCTAGATTCCTTACTACGGAGCTTGCCTTTAGACGCAAAAGTACTCGATGTAGGAGCAGGCGCGTCACCATTAGGGAAAGAAGTCACTCGTTTTAGACCGGACATTCACTGGACCAATCTGGACTTTGGCTACCACGACAAACGAATATGGGAAGAGGCCATAAGGGGCGCGCCGTCAAACCTTGAGCTACTCGCTGGTGATGTAACGCAGCTTAATGAACTTATTAAACCGAGCTCTATGGACGTTGTCTTTTCATATTTTTTATTTCCGCATCTCTCGACCTATGATCGGCAAACGGCGCTTGCTGCAGCTGAACAGATATATCATGCTACGAAGCCGGGCGGCCTTATGGTAGTCGGCCCTAATTTCCTCCCTAAGTTCCATCCCGCTACCATACGTGGCAAATCGTGGCGGGCCACCAAGCGGAAAAAGCTTACACCAGAAGCATATAGCTATGAGGTACTTCGCCGAACAGAGCTACCTAGCTATAGCCGCTCCGTCAGGCGAGCCTTTAATGCAGCTGTATTCGAAGTATTTGGCACTAGTCGCTACCTCAAGGGCAGGAGTATCATTTCGCAGCAGGTTTATGACCCGATCTCAAAAGCGTATATCTCAATATATAGTCTAACGGCAATTCTCTTAGTTGCTAAAGTGCTCTTTGGGACGGCAGCAAGAATGATCTCGCACGAACAAACTTCTAAGCTGAAATTATTTAAGAAATAACCCCCGACGAATGCTACGGACTGCCAACGAAAGGTGCGCGGGATGTAGATGGATGGCCGACATATACGGCGGCGTGCTTGCAGTAACATTTAGCACTGACGCTATGTCGGTGCTTTGATACACTTCCTGCCGGAAAGGGGGGTGACAGAGATGAAGTATCAGTCGATGCGTCGCTTGGCTGAAAATGAGGTTATCTTCCGTGAGGCGAATAAGGATATTCAGGAATTCCTCGAAATGACAAGGCGTCCTCGCCAGGTCGTCTCATTTTATTGCGAATGTTCTCATCCCGACTGTCGTGGCCGTATTGATCTGACGCCGGAAGAGTACGCACGACTCCACGAAAACAAACTCCAGTTCGTACTGCTCCCGAACCATGAGATTCCAAGCATAGAAAGAATTGTGAAGGTCCAACCGGGTTTTAATGTCGTGGAGAAATTCGGCGAACTACCAGGAGAAGATGATATCAGCGAAGCCATCAGTGACATACAGCTGTAGAAGCGGTATAGGCATTATGGTATAGTGCCAGCATGAAGCTTGAGC
>CAZPPY010000023.1:0-13297 GCA_964588575.1 uncultured Candidatus Saccharibacteria bacterium | reverse complement strand
TCAGCTCCTTCGAATGCTCCACAATCGAGACTTCACCGTTCGAATAGGTAAAACCAAGCTGTTCTAACTTGTTCGCTACAATAAGGGAATCAGTTAAAAGGGTGTTCCCAACGCGGGACGTATACCCAGCCACGAAAGAGCCGGACATTATGTCCGGTTTTTTCGTGGCTATGTGACTGGATTCGAACGCGAGCGCCAGTGGCGCTCAGCCGCCCGCCCGAAGCCCGGCGACCATGGGAGCCGGGTTGCGAAGCAAGGTCGAATCCCTCATCCCCAGCCACAAGCATTTTGACCTCTGTAATTCGGAGGTCTTTTTCGTAGAACTATTTATTTTCATGATATTCCGTATTTCTTCTTTGCTTCTTTTATCCGTCGGGCTTGTAGCTCCCATAATTTACCTGCTTCCTCACCGTACATAGCTCCAAGCGGGCCGAAATCGTAACGTATCTCTTCAAAGAATGGATCACTTTGACTTATCTCGTCATATCGAGCACCTATGGTTATACCATCCTCGGCGATATCCTGCGCTCGAAGGTCATGCGATCGAAGGGGGTGCATTACGTCATCGCCCGGTAATTTCCGGTACGCATCAACAAGATATTCCCATGCATCAAGCAATACTTTCACATCCATATTGCCGTTCATAATTTTATTGTAACAAAGAAAACGAGCAGTTTTTGTTTACAACCTTTCAGTTGTATGCAGACATGCTCGGGTCTGCATTCTTTGGCCAACTAGGAGCCCATTCCCCAATAGCGAAGCGCATTACGCAATGATGTGCGTAAGATCTTCAGGATGTCAAGCCGCCTGTCGATACTGTGAGCATCCTCAAAGCTCCTCGCGTCGAGATTGGTGACCATAACACCATTTTCGCGCACCACCCGGAAGGCGTGAGGGTTGTCGTCGTTAATAATGGCATGGTTATGCGCATTTTTATCGTCGGGTTTCCCGAGCCCTCCCCAATAGATGTGCGTCTTAGGCCCAGCCAGTATCATTTTGAACTAATCGGTTCGAACGAAAGACTTCTTCGGAAATCTTTTTGCTATTATGTATATATGGAATGTCCTATTTGTAAGCAGCTGATGAAAAAGGTTCGTTGGGATATTAGTCATAACCCAAACGAAAACGATAAAGAATATGATCGAACTGTTTATGAATGCCCGACAGACGATGTATGGTTAACTACTGAGATTCCTACAGAGCAATCGTAGATTAAATTTGCTTTAATAATTTAGTTCTAACAATGTCTATGGTATTCAGCCAAGCATAAGCATTATGAAAGACTTCTTTGGAGGTCTTTTTATTTACGCTATTATCAGTACATGATTAAAGCCATCATTTTTGACTGCTTCGGTGTGTTTTATGCCGATCCGGTTTTTGAATATATGCGCAGACCGAGTACGCCAACATCTGTGGCCAATGCGTTGCACGGGTTAGATCAGCAGGCTGCTGAGGGTAAGATAAACAAGTCAAGTTTCATCCATAAGGCTGCCGGGTTACTCAACATTACAGAAGAAGCCGCCGACGGGCAATTCTTTCATCCTCATGACCATAACGACGAGCTTATGGATTTTATAATCAGTATACGGAGCAAATACAAAACTGCCCTGCTGAGCAACATTGGCGGTGACATGATGGACGAATTTTTTAGTCAGGAAGATTATAAAAAACTATTTGATGTAGTTATTCTTTCAGGCAATGTTGGCCTGACTAAGCCCAGCCCAGAAATCTTTAAACTCGCATGTGCTAAGCTTGGCGTACCGCTAGAAAGCGCTGTGATGGTCGACGACATGCCTGAAACAATCGAGATCATCAAGCAATTAGGTATGAAAGGTATCTGCTATAAAGAGTTCACGCAATTCCTTCAGCAATGGAACGTGATGCAAGGCTGACGAATCAAAGGTTCGAAGCTCGTCCACTAGCCCCAGCCAAGCATAAGCGTTATTAAGAGGCCTTCATTCTGGGTCTTTTTGTTATAGTTAGGCTATGAAGAAGAATCTTTTTGAGAAGTTTATGCTCGTCTTTGCAACCATAGAACCCATTGCAACAATCCCCCAGATCGTAGAGGTGTGGAAGAATGGAAATGACGGCAGTGTCTCACTTGCAACTTGGTCTTTTTATTCACTTACATCTTTGACATGGCTAACGTACGGGATTGTCCGAAAAGACAAGCCTCTAATTATTTCAGGCATTCTTTGGGTTACATCGCAAAGCCTAGTAGTGTTTGGTCTGCTGTTTCATTAGAAAAAGTTCGAAGCTCGTCCACTAGCACCAGCCAAAATGCTAATGCTTAAAGCTCCTCTGTTAATGAGGAGCTTTTTGTTATATGGTGGTCGTATGGCGGAAGAAACGAACAACTTTAAACTTGTACAAGACATCTTCATATTCTACGAGAAAGCAGCAAAGCTGAAGTCGACAACTCGCCATTCGTGGCTTCCAGGCTCCGGTCGCCAAGAAAGCGTTGCAGAACACACATGGATGCTTGCCTTACTGGCATTGACGCTTTTTGACATGGTTCACGTCAAAGTTGATCAGCTCCATGTGCTTAAGATGCTTATTATCCACGACTTAGCCGAGACGGTCATCGGTGACATCCCCGCCCATGAAATATCTGCTCGACAAGATGGGAAGTACAAGGCGGAACAAAAGGCTATGAAGCTCGTTGTTTCTGATTTGCCTCAAGCCCTGCAAGCAGAGATCCTCAATCTATGGGAAGAATTTGAAGCTCGGCAAACACCTGAAGCCGAGCTGGCGGCATCGATCGATAAGATTGAGGCGCTCATGCAGCATAATCTTGCCAGCTTATCTACGTGGAACGAGGGCGATTACCGCATTCTAAGTACCCACTACAAGGATGATTTTTTCAATTTTGATAGCTTTATACGTCATTTGAAGGACGAAATGGACAAACGGCTCAATGACAAGGTTAAGCTATCAGAAAAGAGCTAACTAACAATAGGCGTAGCTCGCTCGGTATCTCAAAGTTGCGAAGTATGTCCACTAGCCCTAGCCAGGGGAAATATCTTCGAATTCCTCATCATCAGTCATAAAAAATGGACCAATGATTTTACGCTAGAAAAGCGTACGGGTATGGTCCGGTACCCGGGTGAATAGGCTAAACGTAAAAGCTTAGCCAAGCCACGGCAATGTGAGTGTCTGATGCGTTAGGCAGAAGACGCCGCCGCCAGCTAGTACCAGACCAATGACGACGATTGCGATCAATAGTCCATCGGAACGGTCCTCTGACGGTGCAAAGATATGCACCAGAAATGCACCCAGCAAATCGCCCAGCCCAAGCGCGAGCAAGAGCAAGCCGATGTCTTTCATTGTCCACCTCCGTGAACTCGTCTCTGCAACTTGCAAAGATGTACATATTTTAACATCTTAGAATTATATAAGCAACTTGTGGGCAGTGCCACTTTACAGTCATGTCACCCCGGGGTAACGTTAGTAATATATGCTCACATCAGTCATGAAAGATGGTGATGTTATTGTGTTGCAGCTTCTTGGCACGCTGCATCATGAAGATGTCATTGCAATGGGTACCCAACTGGGATTCTATGCTGAGAATGACGGTTTCGATAAAATACTCGTCGATATCCGCGACATGGAATATGCCGACACTGGTGCGCGGCTGGCTGCGCTGCAAGTTGCCCGTCGATTTTCCTGCTACAACGCCGTAGCATTGGTGCGCGGCAACCAACCGCTCAATACGGCGCTCGTACTTATGATTGCCCGGCGCTCGGGCAGGGTCGGCACGCTAGAGGTATTCTCCTCCCGCTCAGAAGCAGTCCGCTGGTTACGCACGCAGTGACTTACCTTGAAAATCTATCTGGATAATCTGTAATAACCCCGCAAAGCCCTTGCCGGCGCCACCGTTCAACCTTGACTGGATCATTGAGCGTATAGGCTGACACTTGGTATCCTTGACGCGACAACTTCCTGACCATTCGTGCAGACAGCCAACGCTGATTCAAGTTTATGCGTGTCGTTTGCAGTTGCCTAGCGCGACGGGTTGCGCGCCCACTCAGCCAGCGCTCATTCACAACTATCTGTGCTGTCGGTAAGGCCGTATGCAACTTGAGGAGGGATTTTTTGCTGAATGACACCAGCAGAAAATGGTCCGCCCGCCATCCCTGTTTCATGTAGTGCTGCAAACAACGTACTACCGGACCAGTTGGTTCATCCGGTTTGATTTCGATCAGCATTGGCACTGCCCCATCGATCGCTTCAACCGCCTCGGCCAGCGTCGATAGCCCCGGTATATGTTGCTTCAGGTCCGCAAAACGATAGTTCCGAAGTTCGCATTTTTTGCCATTATTATCGAGTGCATACGTACCATGGCAAAGAACCGCCACACCATCCCGGGTGACACGTACATCGCACTCTACTGCGTCGACACCACAAGCAACTGCTTTCTGAAGAGAGGCGACAGTATTTTCCGGTGCTAGTCCGCGCGCGCCTCGGTGGCCAATGATCAGCATGCTATAAGTGTAGCAAGCCACACACTGCAATTGGCACAATGACTTGCTATTTTTAGTAATTTGTATTATAAATTACTCCTGTTATCTGGGAAGTTCCCAGGTTGCACCCCAAAAAGGGAGGTCCCCATGGAACTGTTGTTGGTCGCTGGGCTGTTCATTCTGAACTTGCTCATCACCTGGTGGAATGCCAAGCAAATCGGCTCTACCTGGTTTGAGGCCAAAATAGTAGGCGGTTGGCGCCGCTTTATGTCCTGGATGGGCGCCGTCATGGTGTTCTGTGGAGTCACATGGTGTCTCAGTCTCGTTGTAGGCGTCGTCCTACTGTTGACCAATGTGCTCCCGCCAGATGCAGTCGGGCTTATGCTGGAGATCTGCTTCGTTGTCATGGCACCTTGCCTTCTGGTTTCGCTGTATGCGATCACGCTCGACTCGTGGCGCATTGCATTCCAGACAGGGCGCTTAGGCGATACGGCAATCGCAGGGTGGAATACGTTTGCCACTATCTACGACACTGCTCAGATCGCCGACGGGATTGGCCCGGCTCTTGGAGATATCTTCGAAAAGGCCGGGAAGGTAGCCTCGGGTGACGATGAAGCAGGCTGCTATATCATGGCTGGTCTGATTGCGCTCGCGATCCTCGCGTCAAGCGCAACGATCACAGCACTTCTCATCCACTATTACGCACTGCGTGAGAAGAAGCAGCTGATTGCAAACTATCCAGGCTATGGAGCAGCCTACCGCTAATTCTCCCGCCCGTAGGGTTACGACTAGACAGACGAGCGTCTGGCCGATAACCCTGCGGGATTTTTTATGCCTCACCCAAGGTGGATTGCCCGTTATAGCGCTTGCGGTATACTGGAGGCATTATGCAAGAAGATGTACAATCTGCCTCGCAACCTGAAAATACCGATCCAACGCCTCAGCCAACGCAGCCCATAGTCGGGCCACAGCAGTCCCGCCGGAAACGATTGCTCCTGATTGGGCTCGTTATCATGCTCATATTCATGGCTGGAGCGGCAGCGTATTGGTTTGGCCGACGCAGCTTAACCAGCCAGCCGGCGGCAGCTACTTCCTCGACTACAGAAACCACGACTGATACATCCACGCAACAAAGCGCAACCCTGCCCGGTCTCCAGCTCGATACAAAGAAAGACTATGGCAACAAATATGCCGACGGCCTGCTGCCAGTTGGCGACGGCAAATATACTACCACGGGTGCGAAGCAGGGCTCTGTGTACGTTTGTAGTTCCTATGCGCAAAATTTGGCGCAAGGCGGCGGAGGCGCAAGTGTTCGCGGCCCATGGTTTACGAACAATAACACCGAATACAACATCAATCAGAAGGCACACGTGAACGGCAGCGTGGCCTGGCAGGGTAGTTTCGCGAATGTCATTGCAAATGGCACGCGCACTATCACGACCAATGACTTGCCAAGCCACATCACCGGTATCTTCCCGATTGCAGTAACTGATCCGGCCTATACCTATGACCGCAACCCGAATTCGATCAAATCCCAAATCCTCTCGTATGCGCTGAATGCCAATTCTGTATATGGCAGTCCTACCTGTATGGGTGGGCAGGCCGGGATTATGCTAACGGGCGTTGCGCTTTTCAATGCTTTTGACGCCGGCGGTCGGGATGCCGGCGCCTGGGAAGTTCAGGACTCCTGCAGCGGCCATCCAGAAAAAACTGGCGAATACCATTACCACACTCTCAGCTCGTGCATCAAGGACACCAGCGTCCAAACGGTCATCGGCTTCGCGCTCGATGGTTTTCCGATTACTGGTCCGAAAGTGGGGCCGAATAGTATCCTGACAACCAGTGACCTCGACGAGTGCCATGGTATCACTAGCAGTATCCTGCTCGACGGCAAGCAAACAATTATGTACCACTACGTGATGACGCAAGATTTTCCGTATTCGGTCAGCTGCTTCCGCGGGACAGCCATCCAGCCGCCTGGTTTGCAATCACAGGCAACTGGCCCACATCCGTAGGATGCAGCGTTATACCATCACATACGATCTACTCGGGTAAGCACGGAGTTATTGACAAGGCACTACGTCTATATTATTATGCAACAAATTCCAATTCCCGAACAGATGAGCAGAAAATACGAACGGGTTAAAGTGTTTGTTGTCAGCGCTCGCCATCCAGGCGAGGTATTGGTGCTGGAAAAACACCGTGATGATTTGGCCGGCGGACATATAGAACGCAATGAAAAGCGAAAGAAAACTGCCGCCCGCGAAGCACGCGAAGAGCTGCCTGATGCAAATTTACGGCGCTTCAACCGTATTTCCCCATCCTCGTTGCGCCGCGTTTTGGGCAAGGCCGCCGTCACAGATACGGCATTCTATGCTGCGTGTGGCGACTTCCCGCTGGATAGCGATGGCAATGAAATGCTGTCAGTCACCAGTGAACATTCGGGCGCACACTGGGAGTCCCGAACTCAGTTCTTGGGCAGTACGGCACCGCCAATGTACAAAGTGGCTGCCATTGCTGGGGAGCAGATCTTCCGCCAACTCGAACGCGAACATGCGTTGGAACTCGGCATCATACTTCCTCAAGACGAAGAAGCGCTGGCCAGCGCATAGCTACCCTCTATCCGTATGCATGCTCATGCAATAGAATAAACGCATGGAATTACTTGCGACGTCAAAAAACGGCATTGAGGTCTTCTTTGACCAATATAATTCGCATACCGCAACGCATTTTGCCGATGCGCCGCACTTGCGTGCGCTCGCACATGAGGTTATTACTCAGACTGTACTCACGGGTGAGGCAATGTTCTTTGACCGTGACATGGGCCGCATAGTCGGTGATACCGACCTCGTAGAGAATGAGGAAGGAGACGAGATAGTCTTCGCAAAGCGCAGAAACCGCGATGTATATACTTCGTTCAACAAATCAAAATCATCACAACCTTCCTCGCTCGTATCCGTTGCGCTGAGACCGCTCCCCCATAACACATATGAGCTTGCTAGTGCCTGGATCGGGCCGTATGATTCACCGCCATTCCCCGGTGAGCCAGAGGCGACTCCGGAGAGTAAACCATACTGGCTCGCCCACTCGCTCGTCTGGGGATCGCAAGAAATCAAGCCGGGAACGGAAACTTCCGTTTGCCCCTGGTAGATCATCAATATATTCCTGCCGGTCTGTTATGATGTGGCTATGGACCGAACTATCAAGACTGTTTTCTTTGACTGGGGCGGTGTTGTTGCCAGCGATCCGGCAGATAATTTCCTCGGTGAATTACTCCATAACCTGGGTGCCAGCGAACAGCAAACGCACGCGATATTCGCCACCTACCTGCGGCAATTTATGCGAGGGAAAATATCTGAAACGCAATTCTGGCACGACTTGCGTAAAACATACGGCCTAAGCCCTCACGACAATATTGAGGATACGTTCCTGAAATGGAAAGGCCTCAATGCCAACCCGGCAGTCATCACTCTGGTAGATGAGCTCCGCGCAGATAATTATAAGGTTGCACTGCTTTCCAATATGCTCGCGCCGACCTACCGGGCACTCATAACAACCGGCTATTTCGCTCATTTTGACGCCTGTATCATCTCCTGCGACGTCGGTTTTGCCAAACCGGAGCCCGCTATATACCAGCTTGCGCTTGAACGATTACACACGACGGGCGAACAGTCACTTTTCATTGACGACAAACAACGAAATCTCGACGCTGCCGAGGCGTTTGGATTTTCAACCATACTGGCCCGGAGCAGCGCGCAAATTATTCAGGACGTTCGTAAACAACTTGCCATGGCGCCTGAAAAAGGATGAACCAGCATGCAAACAGCTGAACCATACGCCCATTATCCATACGTCACCCGCCGGTTACTCCACTTGTTCAGCGTCGGCAAATTGACAAACATACAGTCGATTGATGTCGAACCGGACTACGAGTACGTCGCCCATATCACCTACAAAGACGGCAGCCACCGGATTACCTACGGCAACGACTTGGGTATCAACACCGGCGCTGCTATCAGCCTGGCGTCGGACAAAGGCCACACGAAATTTCTTCTCCGGACACTTGGCGTCACCTGTCCGGCAGGCGAAGTTTTCCTTATGCCCACGTGGGCGCGCCACATCGAAGAGAGTCCGCGTGCGCCGATCAACACGGACGTAAGGACCATCGCTGACGCCGATGCGTATATTCGCTCCCATTTTGGCTATCCGGTATATATCAAGCCGGTCGACGGTTCCAAAGGCGCCAACATCTTCAATGCCCACAATGTCCATGAGCTCAACCAGGCATTTGCGATATATGAGCAGAAGAAAGTCCGTGTCGCGCTCATTGAAGAACCAATTGCAATGCCGGATTACCGGATTGTCACGCTGGACGGCAAGCTCATCAGCGCCTACCAGCGGATACCACTCACGGTAACCGGCGATGGCCGACAGACCATTCTACAGCTTCTCACGGACCTGCAGGCCCAATACAGACAAGCGGGCCGTGATACAACGATTGCAACCGATGATACGCGCCTCACCGCAGAATTGGAGCGCCACTCACTGTCACTCACGAGTGTGCCAGACGCCGGTGAAATGATCGCCCTGCTCCCCATCTCAAACCTATCCGCGGGCGGAACGTCAGTCGACGTCACAGAGCAAATTGACCCGAGATGGGTAGAACTAGCGTCATATATTGCCGATAATTTCGGCCTGAGACTTTCCGGCCTCGACCTTGCGTGTGCGGATATTACCGACTGTCATGCGTCATACAGCGTACTGGAAGTAAATGGGACGCCTGGTCTCGACCACTTCGCCTCCTCCGGCACCGCTCAGCAGCAGCTGGTGGACGACCTTTACGCGACGGTACTCAACGTAACAGTTTAGGGATGGGTGCCCGTGTCCGCCTTGCACGGAGCATACTGATCGCCTTGCTGATAATCGCCCCGCCGATGCAGCCAATACCAATAACAATGCACGCCAGTTGCAAGTTGTGGAAGAGCGTGTGTGCGATAGCGCCCGCTGCCTTCTGTTGGACCGCGTCGGCAGAACTCATAACAAAGTCAGGCACCTGCAAGCCTGCGGCAATCAGCAGCGCGATAATCCCCATTCCTACCAGAATGCGCCTCAGAGTTTTGAGGTGATGCACCGATATCCAAACACATAGTCCGGCGGCGGCGGCCGTTAGCAGCACGAGCACAATAGTTCCCTCCTGGAACCACTGATAGTACTGACGAATACGGTGTATTGCGTCGCCATTCAGCGCAACTACCCCGGCATTGTCCTCAAGCTTCACTGTATCCGCAACCGTGTGCAGATCACTAGCCTGCAACTGATTGAGGGCACCTTGAATCGCCGGCCGTAGATCAAGCGAAATTGTATCCGCATTACTGTTCAGCTGTGACACTATCTGGGCATGTGTCGACTGCAGTGTTTGCTTCCAAAGTTCCGCAAACTGAGGTTGCTCAAGCAACTGCAGTATATCCCGGGTAATGACCGGCCGAAGTTGCGCCTGCAGCTGTTCGGACGTTTGCCCGATGATACTGCTAGCTGGAAGCAGTGCCGTAGCAATATCCTCCGGCGGCGCCTGCTCCAGGAGTGTTGTGGCCGCTTTTTCAGCGATAAATTGCTGTACGTTGGACTGTGAAGCCAACGGTGCAAACGTCGTAACAAACAGCTGCGTGTTGGTCAGCGTCTGGTTCGCCCACACCACCAATATACTCAGCAAAACGAGAAGCAGCGCTACAATACCAAAAAATGCTGCAAAGAGTGTCCGGAACGGATGATGCGCTACTGGCCGGGCTGTGGTGATTGTTCGCGTATTTATTTGATTTGTCATGCCGCCATTTAAGCATAAGCGATGTAATCAGTACAGCGCGCCAGCTATTTTGTGCTATCTTCAAGTACTGCCAGAATGTTCCCGGCCGGATCCTTAAACCACGCGATGTCGGGCCCCATACCGGCGGCTTTGCCGCGAGCGATGCCTTTTTCGTCCTGATGCATGCCGTTATACCGTTCAAAGGTAATGCCGGCGGCCGCCAATGCATCCACCGCAGCATCAATGGCATCGACGACAAGATTTAACATCGTATATGTTGCCGGCTGATGATCTGCTTTCTCATAGATAAAGACAGAGCCTCCGCCGGGCAACGTGAAGCGTAAACCCATGTCCTCATCGGCTAACACAAGACCGAGTTTCTCAGTATAAAACCGCTTCGCTGTCTCAATATTATCAACTGAAAATCCACTGAACGCGGCCGTTGCCTGGAACATAGTGTGCCTTTCTGTTTACGAACCTTAACATCATTATAGCTGCTTACCGGAAGTACGCAGGATTTTACTATTAATATCAAGCGTCAGAAACTCTGACGTTCGTACCAGTCCTTCCGCCTGGAGATCTCCAAGGGTCATCGTCACGCTTTCCCGACGCACGCCCAACATGCTAGCAAGCAGTTTATGGCTAACCGGAAAGACGACCCGGCGCCATGAATCAGGAATGGGCCGGGCATGATACTGCGCCAGGAAACGGAGAACCGTTATCATCTTGCCACGGATGTTCGCTGATTCTAAACCGCTGAGCCTGACCAAAAGATCATGTACTTCTTGCGAAAACCAATTCATTAGGTAGATCGCAACTTCATTGTGTTGTTTCAGCCGGTCCAAGAGCGTGTTAAAGGGCAGCACGCACAATTCACAATCTGTCAGCGTCGCGTAATTCCAGCGTGTTGGATGCGCGGCACCGGAGAAAAATGCAAGCGGAACGATTGCGGGTGGCCGCAGGAGATGCAGGATTTTTTCACCCCCGCGCCCGCTCCGTTCATACATTTTCACGACCCCTTTCTGTATCATATACACCTCTACCGGCGTTTCACCGTCGTGCAGCAATGGCTGGTCAGCCGGCACCCGTCTGGACCGCCCTCCCTCAGCAATAAGTCGTAAAATATTCGGCATCAGCGCCTCCACCATGATTAACATCCGCACACAAAATACGCCTGCAATTATTGGGGAAACGTTGGATCAACACAGTGAATATTTTCGTGCACTGCTTGAAGCGGCTTGACAGCAAAAGGCTTGAGATGCGCAGCAGCTACAGTCATTTTTTTCACCCAATCCCTGTCAAAAAAGTAACCGCTGCAGGGTAAGGTTCCTCGCAGCCGGTAGCTCTACAAGGCTCTACAGTAGATCAGGTGCAACGTATAAAGAAGCAGCGCTGCACACAAGCAGGTGAAACGTAAATAAAGGGAGGTTTACTATGCCAAATAATGACAAAGGCGATATGAGTGTCCGGCAAGCTGGACAGAAGGGCGGCGAAAAGACCAGCCAAACCCACGGCCGGGAATTTTACGAGCAGATTGGACAGAAGGGCGGCGAAGCTGGTGGCAAGAAGGGCGGCCAGCGCGTCCGTGAGCTCATTGACAAAGGCAAAGAGGCAGAGGGCGAATAGTATTATTCGCATCGAATAAGGAGGCAACATGGCACGAGGTAAAAGCAACAAAGCCGATACGAGTGTCCGGCAAGCTGGACAGAAGGGCGGCCAGAGGGTTCGTAGGCTAGTTGAAGAGGGCAAAGACCTCGAATAGCAGCCTGCAGCGAGCCTGAGATTGGAGCGGGGCGTACATTGTCCCCGCTCTTTTTTTTGCGCCACTGTTCCGATATTGATAGCCGGATTTCTGGTATGATTAGAGCTATTATGGACGTTGATGCAGCGCGGATCTTACTAGTCAATGCTGATGCTGCCGGCATCAAATTCGATCTATATACCGCCACCCAACCCCTGCAAAAGCTGATCACCTGCTCAGTTGAAAATATCGGCCGGCAGGGCACCGTTTTTTCGGTCCAAGACCTTATTTCGTCTGACCATTTCACCCAAAGTATCAGTGCGTCCGACCACGTCCAGGCCGCCAAGCTGGCCGCCCGGTGGATCGTGCAGCAGCTAGACGATGCCAAATTAGCTGCTATCGGCCATCGGATTGTCTACCGCGGACCGCGATACCATGAGCCAGTCATCATCGACGACCACGTTCTGCAGGACTTACTATCGCTGGCAACTATCGATCCCGAGCACCTGCCAGTTGAACTCCGGCTGATCGGGCTATTTCAGACGCTGTTTCCCGATAGCCGGCCGGTTGCCTGCTTCGGCGCATCCCCGCAGGACGGCGCGCCGTCCGACGAATCAGAGGTTATGGCCAACGGCGTATACGCGGCAATAGGTTCATCGCCACCCGCTCAACAAACAGAATCTTGAATAATAACCAATTTATGCTATAATTTTAAAACCTATTACCCCGTAAGGGCTAAATAGCGATATTTTTCAGAAGTCGTGTTCTTCTGACCACCAGCCACAAGCTATCTTGCCACGAACGATAGCTGTTGGCTGGTTGCTGCGGTGACAATCACCAAAAGCATTTGGCCAGCCGGGGACAAAACCATGGAATTGATACGGTACAGTTTTCTGATTCTCGGCAACACAAAAGTCGGGAGAAAACTGTCTACCTTCTGCAGCTGGGCATCCTGGTTTATCGGCACTGCAGTGACAGCGTGTGGCCTCGGCCTCATCGTTGCTGCCGGGCTTACAAACCTGATACATCTGCCTGAGCTGCTGGCAATCTATATTGCCGCGATTCTTGAGGTGCTATGGTTCGCCTTCTCATTCGTCGGCGGCCACCGCACCAAGTCTAGAACGGCGTTATAGCCCATGGCCGAGAGAGAGCGGCAGACAACGGCAAAAGCCGACGACTGACCGTTCCCTCTCCCCATCTCATGGTTTTCGTCGTTCTTTGAAAACCCGATCTATTCTTCTGACCACCCGCCACAAGCTACCCCGATCGAGGTATTTTCTGGCTGGTTGCTGC
>CAZPPY010000022.1:0-13399 GCA_964588575.1 uncultured Candidatus Saccharibacteria bacterium | reverse complement strand
GTGGCTTACCCTTGGGCCGGTTCTCTTAACAGGCGTTTCTTATGCTGAGGGCTGATACAGAGAGCGGTAGCAACGCCCGACCATAGGGCAGCCAATATATGTTCCTCAAGGCCAGAGGAGGTTTTGCTATACTTCAGGCATGATAAAACTCGCCGTTCTTGATAACATTCGCACCCTTCCAGAGGTTCAAACTGAAATCAGAAATATAACTGGCGGCGATGTCGTTTTCCCTGAGTCACCACCTGATAATCTTGACGAACTCGTCGCCCGCACCAACGGAGCCGAGGCGGTGCTGGTGAGCACGGCTACGGAGCTACCAAAGGCATATTTCGATGCCTGCCCTTCGGTGAAATATGTAGGCATATGCGGCACGTCAACTGCCCGAATTGCCCTAGAGGCACTAAAGGAGCGTGGTATTGCTTTCTCGAATGTTAGCGACTATGGCGATGAACCAACGGCAGAATATATTTTCTTGCAGCTTGAGTCATTGGCACGCGGTGTTGGTAAATACCAGTGGCAGGAGCAGCCGCGTGAGCTCATGGGTAAACGTATCGGCATCATCGGTCTCGGCGCGCTTGGCAAAGCCGTTGCGAACCTTGCACTGGCATACAAGATGGATACACGCTATTTTAGCGCGCACCGCAAGCAAGATTGGGAAGATAAGGGTCTGCAATATGCGGAGCTCGGTGCACTCATAGAGAGGTGCCAGATTATCGTTATAAGCACACCGACAAACGTCAAAGTTCTCGGTGCTGAAGAGTTTGCCCTGCTTCCGTCAAATACCATTCTCGTGCAAGCCAGCCTCGGTACGCCTTTTGACCGAGACGTCTTTCTGCAGTGGGTAGCTAAAGACAGCAACTATGCTATTTTCGACAACGGCGTAGGAGAAGATAATGCCAAGGTTTACCGAACTTTGCCTCGCGTCATCCTGTCCGAGACGAGTTCTGGCAATACGTATGAGACGAGGGCCCGCTTAGGCCGGAAGTTTGTCGAAAATCTCAAGGCGTTTTTAGAGGATGCATAGAAATGGAAGCGTTTATTTTTATCACCGGCGCCATCTCAACGATTCTAGGCATTTATTGCACGATTCCCTATGTACAAGCCATTCTCAAGCGCAAAACCAAGCCGCATCAATTTAGCTGGCTCGTCTTCGTAATAATGAACGGAATAGTAACGCTATCCCAGTTTTTGGCCGGTGCTCGTGCGTCGGTGCTTATTTCGTTGACCTTTTTTATCGGGAGCCTCGTGATATTCGTCCTGTCTCTAAGGTATGGTGCCCGTAATACATCACGGTGGGATCGTGCATTATTTGTGTTTGCGCTGCTTACCATCATTATTTGGATAATCACCAAGAGTAATGCGGCGGCAATATGGTTAACGGTAGGCATCGACGTTGCGGCAACTTCTATGACGATCCTAAAGGTTATGAAAGAGCCTCATTCTGAAGATCCCCAGCCCTGGCTTATCGCCGTGCTTGCATATGTCTTTACATGCTTCTCGCTCGTGGATAAGCCGCTTGGAGTGCTCTATGTGCGGCCGCTCTACGGACTCATCGGTGATCTAACGCTTATAGCGTTCATATACTACTTCCGTTACAAAGCTGGCAGGCCCATTGAAACCAGTCCGTTACAAAATTAGCCGTCCTTTACAGCGGGCTATTTTCGCGGTTATTCCTGATGAGGTTCGCATCCCCAAGCGCTACATTGCCTAGAAGCTGCACAATGAGTCATGTACGCCATCTTGTGAGAGTGTGCCGTCTACCAACGGTAGCTATCGCGTTGGTGTTGGAAGAAAGGTAATGATAAACAGCGGAAAATATATATGCAAATAGGAGGGCCATCTTCTGCTACTATACAGTCATGATTATCCAGCTTGCTGATCTATCGGACATACGGCGCCGGCACGCACAGGAAAAGATTGTTCTAACTACTGGCACGTTTGATTTGCTCCATCTTGGCCACGTGCACTATCTGAACGAAGTAAAGAAACTCGGAGACGTTGTGGTTGTTATGCTGAGTAGCGACGCCCGGGTGAAGGCCCGGAAGGGTCCGAAGCGGCCGGTTATCACCGAGCGCGATCGGGCACGGATGCTGGATGCGCTGAAGGCGGTGGATTACGTCTTTTTTGATACGACTGCACCTCCCAATGAAGCTGATCCGATCTATGCAAAAATTGTAGCGGCGCTGCAGCCCGACGTGTATGCGACCGATGGGCCAGATCCGCGCTTTTGGAACATTATGGATGCTTCAAAACTGGTTGTCATTCCCCGCTCTGAAGGCGGCAGCCATGCCTCCACCTCTGCTATCATCGAACATATTGCTGGCCTCCAGTAATAAGCTGCCCATCGGTAGGCGCCTCTCAACAACAGTAGATATGCCGGCAAGACCATTGTTTGACACACAACAAACATGTCTTATAATGAGAACCATGACTACCATATGCTGTCACCTGTACTCACGCACGCCACACCGTATTCATTCGGCGGCTTTCTTAGTGATATAATCAGTCCTTCATTGCACGATACTGCGGCCGCCGGAAGGCGGCTTTTTTGTGCGCATCCGTCTACATAAGAAGAGGAACAGGTACGACTATGAACGAAGAAGATGCCGGTTTTGCAGCGCCGGACCCACCCCAAGAAGAGACTGCTGACATGCCCTTTCTTGAGGAAGCAAGAAAGATAGAAAAAGATATGTACCAGGTGATGACAACGCAGGTGCGGTTGGCAATCATCCAGATTGTCCTGGCTGGCCTCAGCATTCTGGCGGCGTTGGTCATTGCTACCAAACACTAAAGTATTGCAATGCATATATCTATGTTATATAATATTTTAGCTGTAAAATGTTACGGCGTACCTTGCAATGTAAGAGAAGTGACTGCCTTCCAGTAAGTTGCCATACCGTGGTATGGTGCCTTGCCGGGAGGCAGCCGAGTCTGCTGAACGAATTCCGAGGAGAACTGCTATGCAGTGGCGACGACTGTTGTATTCCGTTCTTGCCTGTCTCGTGTGCAGCGTTGCTTTGACGCTTACACTCATTGCGCTCAACGTGCAGCTGTCTCTGCCTGAGAGGATTATCATCTTCGGCGGCCTGGGCGCTGTCATCGGTTGGATTTCCGGCGCGATAGAGAGTCGGCGACGGCAGCGGGAACAGGAGCGGGAGCGAGAACGGCGGCGGCAGGAATTTTACTGGTAAACAGTAAGTAGCTGTAGCATCATGGTCCAGCTTGAAAGCACCTGCTGACAAGCTGGACTCTCCTGGGAAATCCGGCCAAATTGCGATGCATGGCAACCGCCAGCACGCCCATTCGGCTACCACCATCACTTCTCTTGCATTGTTTTTTATTTTTGACCCTGCACTGATCTCTATGGGCTCCATGATTATTATGAATAAAACATGACAAATGGGGCTGGCGCATCGCTATCTGCCACGGATTACAGGAGTGGCTGGGTGTGGATACGTTCACGCGCTAGCTTTGGCAATCGTTTTTGCTTACGCTATACTGACGATAACGGTTATGAAAATTCGATCAAAGATTCTGGGTATATATACGTTTGCGCTCGTATGTGTACTCGTTGCGATTACTTTTATAACATATCCCTTCATTGTCAACAGCCATGGTTTGCAGAGCGTCCGCTTGTTTGTGATTACCATTATTGTTGTCGGACTGGCCTCTATGTTTTTGAGCTCGCTGTTGCTGGAAATTATTGTTGTGCAGCGGATCGGCGACCTGACGCGCCAGGTAAACCATATTAAAGATTACCGGAGCTTTTACGCGAAGCTGAAGCTTCATGGCGGCGACGAAGTAGCGGCACTTGCTACCGCAATTAACCAGATGCTGGACCGGATCGTTGGCTCGACGAATGAAGTCAGCGAATTAAACACGGAACTGCAGGAAGAAAAAGCCGATCAGGAAAAAGTCATTGTCGAGCGTACTAAGCAGTTGATCGAGGAAAAAGAGCGCTTGAACGCGTCGGTGAGCAATCTGTCGCTAGGCTTTATTATGACTGATGCGGATAACAGCGTGCTGCTTATCAACGAACGCGCAAATGTGATCCTTACCTCTATTACTGAGCCAAGTGATTCGCCGGCGGCCATTGCTGCTTCGCCGAAAGCTATCTGGACAATCGATGAAATTGCGGAATGTTTTGGTGATGATTTTGATCTGGCAAAGCAACTAACGGCGAGTACACGCGAGCGCAAGCCGGCCGCTGCGACGGAAGTCGCCTGCGGCAAACATATTTTGCGTGTCTTGATAAGCCCGGTATTCGACGAGGCGACCGATGAGAACCTCGGTTCGGTCATTCTGCTGGAGGATATCACTGAGCAAAAGGTTGCAGAACGCTCAAGAGATGAATTCTTCTCTATCGCGTCGCACGAACTTCGAACACCGTTGACGGCAATTCGCGGCAACACGGCGATGATTAAGCAGTTCTATGTTGACCAGGTAAAAGACGATACTTTTGCCGAAATGGTTGACGACATCCATGGCGCGAGCGTGCGACTTATCCGGATCGTGAATGACTTTCTGGACGCGTCGCGGCTGGAGCAAGGCAAGATCAAATTTAAGCTTGAATCGTTTGATCTGACAGAAGTGCTGGAGAGTGTCGCGTACGAGACAACCAGTCTGGCTGCAGAAAAAGACAACAGGATCATTATTGATAAAACACTCAGAAACCTACCGCAGGTGTATGCAGATAAAGACCGTGTGAAACAGATTGTGTATAACCTGGTCGGGAACGCGATGAAGTTTACGTCCGATGGCTCAATCACAATCTCCGGCATCAAGGACGGCGCTATGATGAAGGTGTTGGTGACAGATACCGGTCCCGGTATTTCGCTTGAGAACCAGAACCTGCTCTTTCACAAATTCCAGCAGGCCGGCACTGATCTCTTTACCCGTGAAACCAGTCGCGGCACCGGCCTCGGACTCTATATCTCGAAGCTACTGGTCGAAAGTATGGGTGGTTCTATCGCGCTGGATCATTCGGAGCTTGGGAAAGGTACGACTTTCTCTTTTCGCTTGCCGCTGGCCCGCACCCAGTGATTGGCAGTTGATTTTTCACTGATGTGATTGAGTTTTTATTGTATAATTTACAAACTATAGCCTTGGCTGGACTATAGCTACTATCTGCCAAGTTGGTAGATAGATTCCTTTCAAGAAAAGGAGCACCTTGTACATGGAACAAAAGCGATTCGACGTCTGCACAAACGCAATCGAGGCCCATAGCCCTGGCGCAGAGCTGCAGGTTACGAGTCTCCCAACTGAGGCGGCTGGCTGGAAAGCTACCGTTGCAGTTACGTTCAGTATTTCGGATGATGGTGTGCCGCGCATTTATGGCACGGTTAGCCTCATTGAAGTGAACGATATGTTTGTTCCGCACCCCGGTCTCGGCTGGCATGTCATGGTCCTGGCTACGAGCGGCCAAAATGTGCTACGTTGGCTTACGGATGCTGAATGGCGCGAGGTGGAGATGATAGCCGCCATGGCGCAAGAGTTGTTGCCTGACAGCTAGCCACATCAGGTGGGCCGGGCCGGAAGGTGTTGCAGTTATACTGCATCCTTTTCTGCCCGGTTTTTCATTATATTAGAGCTGAATAATACCCAAACCGTTTCGTGCCTGCGGCGTCAGACCGCGTTCGTGGACTGCTCTGGCAACGCCGGGCAGTGCTTCGCGGGCATAGTCATCGATGACGATTATGCCGCCTTTGCTCATGCGCGGCAGTACGAGCTTGAGTGAATCTTTGATTGATTGGTAAAAATCGCCGTCGAGGAACGCGAACGCGACCTGTCCTGGCATGTCCTGGGGAGTTATGTCGCTGAACCAACCCTTGTGAATGACTGGCAGCTTCAGGTTGGCCTTTTGGAATTCCCGGGTAAACTGTTTCTTGCTCACGTTCAAAGCGCCGGCCTTGAAGCCTATGCCTGCCGGGCTGTCGTCTTCCCTGCTTTTTTCGGGCAGTCCTTCGAACGAATCATATACGTGGAATTCGCGCGGTTCACGCCGGGCATCCAGCAGCCGCCGAACGAACAAACTTGTCGTGCCAATATAGCAGCCGAACTCCACGATCGCTCCGGGAACTCCTTCAGATAGCACTTTTTCCAAATATGTTAAGACGATCCGAAGATCTTCCCTGTCTACCTGGTCAGAAATGATCGGATGCTTATCTAATAGCGTATCTGCGAGTGCCATGATGCCTCGCTACGCGTCCGGGAGGCTGCTCAGCAAGCGCTCGTGCAAACGAAGTAAGGTGCTGTAGTCCGGATCCACCGGCGGTAGCGGCGAAGGATCAGATTCGTTGCGTGCGGCTTTCCGATACAGTGCGCCGGCTTCGTTTTCGGTAATATCATTCGAAAAATACAGGCTGTTACTCATCGGTTCATTATGACGCATCGCTTCTGTCGTCGTGTATGGTGTACCGTTGATCGCTGCCCAAGCCATTTCCGCTGCCGCGCTCAAGCCCACCCGGCCGCTCGCCTGCGGGTTGTGGTTGACTATGAGCAGCAATCCGGCGCGTGTAATCGTATCCATGAAGGCCGTTTCAAGTGCACGCGGGCTTGCTTGCGGGTTATCCGTGTCAAAGACGATGAATGGTGCGTCGATATCAGTGACAGTGCTAAAAACGGGTGCGAGGAGACGGGCTCCGGACATGACAACCTCACCGATGGCGTCGCGAATATAGGGTAAGTTCGCACGGTTATAGCTGCCGGCTACGACAACACTATCTTCAGGGTTGAGCTTCGGCATACGATGGGTATTATACGACGAATCCACCGTCATGACACATGCGCTTCTGGTAGCTCGTCCCAGCGGCTGACATAACGCGGGGACCGGAGATGATGCTTCGGTTGCCAGGTGGTACCGAGATCTTCGCTGGCATAGTGGACGCGGCTACGCCCAAAGCGTTCGTTGATAGCGTCGATAGCCGCCATGCGGGCACGCGAGCTGTCGTGCCCTGCCGGATTGATTCGCTGGAGCAAGTCTACTTGGAGTGCGTTGTCGGGGATAAAGTCGTAGAGCGTTACGCCGGCCCGGTGGTACGGTTGGCGAGGATCGTAGATCGCGCGCAAGCGGTCTAAGGTCTCGCTGATGATCCGGCCGCCATCGTTCGTCGGCATATCCAGCCGTATGTCTTCTTGCCATCTGGTGAAGCCAGGCCGGTGCTTGCTTGTATTCATGAATAAGGTTATCCGACGAGCCAGTTGGTGTTCGGTCCGGGCTTCGTGCGTTGCCCGGGCGGCCATACTGGCGACGGCGGCTTCGAGTACCGACAGTTCACGCGCATCCTCACCGAAGGTGCGCGAACGCATGATCGTTTTGTTCGGCCGGTCGAAGGGCGTCAGAGTATGGCAATTCGTGCCGTTCAGCTCCCACACCATCTGCATGCCGGGCAATCCCATGAGCTGGCGGGCGCGTTGTGGCCGCAAGTTCCGGACATCGAGCGCAGTATAGAGTCCCTCGGCCCGTAGCCGCGGCGCCAGCCGCCGGCCGATGCCCCACAGATCTTCCAGCGGAAAGCGGGCGAAGTACGTTGCCTGTTCTTCCTGGCTGGTGGCGACAAGGTCCAGCGCACCCTGGTGTTCGGGGTGCTTTTTCACGTAGTCAGCACCGAGCTTGGCGAGCGTTTTGGTGGGCGCAATGCCAACCGATACGGGTACGCCGACGGCCCGGAAGACGTGTTGGCGCAGTGCTCTGCCCCAGGCGGTGTAATCTTTGATAATCAGATGGGAAATGTCAAGAAATGATTCATCGACCGAATAGACTTCGGTGCGCGGGGTGACGGCGGAAAGTATGGCCACGATACGCCGTGAAATGTCGCCGTACAGTTCAAAATTAGCCGAAAATTTCACGACTTTATGAGTTTCAAATACTGCACGGTACTGGTAAGCTGGAGCGCCCATGGGGATGCCAAGTGTTTTGGCTTCGTTGCTGCGTGCAACGACACAACCGTCATTGCTGGAGAGGACGACGACCGGCCTGTTTTCCAGGTCGGGCCGGAACACGCGCTCACAGCTGACGAAGAAGTTGTTGCAATCAACAAGCGCATAGACCTTGTGTGAGCCTTGCTGGCTCATGCCGAGCCCTTGCTCTTGTCTCGCCAAGAAGCCACGCTGCTTCTGTTAGCGTGACCCAAAAGAAGCAAAAACTCAAGGCCAGACTCCACCCCCTTGGGCAGGTTGTAAAATGGTGCAATCGCCTGCGCGACTCCTCGTCTTACAGCTTCGTCAGACATGCTCGGCTGGGTTAGATTGCACCATTTTACAACATATACCCATGAGAACGGATTGGGACCTAGCTTTTTGGTTCCTTTTGGGCAATACCAAAAGGAACTCGTCGGTTCCCGCGAAAGGGAGCATCATTATTCTCCCTTTGCCCGGTACTGGTGGATGATAGCGGTGATAACGCCCCATTGCGTAGCGCTTTCAGTCATGCGCGAGGGGCGCGATAACTTGAAGTGCTCGCCGTCGTGCCAGAGGACAAAATCCTGCGGCCGAGGGTCTGTCGCGCGGTCAACAACCGCGATATCGCCGTCGAATATGCCTTGCGTGATTCCCTCTTCACCGCGGACGCGGAACACGAAGGTACTACTGGGATGCTGAACGAGGATTTGGTTAAAATCCAGGCTCTTGAGGCGTCGGTCTGCCGCCGGGTTGGGAAAACCGGCGTGTATGCTGACGCCGTCGGCCTGGTTGGCCTCGTCGCGGGAAAGCTGGACGTCCATTACCGTGTCCCCACTAGCGTCCACTGGTTGCCGTCCTGCCGCAGGCGATAGCCCCGGCCGTCGGCTCCGTTCATGTCGAAAAGGTACGTCAGCCGGCCGTTGCGTTCAAAGCTCAGGCGCAGGCCGTCGGCGAAGGTGACTGCCTGATCACCGTAGCTGATGCGCCGTGGAAAGGTCTTCATTTCCTTGCCAGCGAAATAGAAAGCGTTGACGTCTACCTCAGTGTTCAAAGTTGCCATAAGAGATTCCTCCAATTACCCTAAAAGAGATTAAAAAATAACCGATCTGATCTGGAAGAACAGCGGTGACGGGTTTTGATAGAGGGGTGCCGTACGGAATGTGTGCCGTCTGCAACATTCGCCTTATTAGGAACCCATTTGTAATTGGGGGCGCGTGAGTAACGAATCGTTCTACGCTGCCCTGATTCATGAGTCTGTAAGGAGGAATCTTTTTGGGAAGCCCTCACATGGCTAATGCCTAGTATACGGGCGGTCACGCGGGCGCTGCAATACGTTTTGCGTGTAAAATATACGGCAAATCATGAGCGGTTTTGTCGTAGCCCGCCCCTGTCGGCGAGCGGCAATAAAAATGATGCTTAGAGTGCGAGATGATTCAAGAAATCAACCAGTTCGTGCGGCGTAATCTCCGCTTTCACGATGTAGCCGTCGGCCTGGCGCTCGATGTCGGCGCGGACCTCGTCGCGTTGCTCGAGATTGGTGATAATAATAATTTTGGCTTTGAGGTGTGGTGTGGCGGCCGGGTCGCGTAGCTTGCGCAAAATCTGGATGCCGTCAATGGTCGGAACCATCAAATCCAAGAGAATTACATCATATGCGTCCGTCTGGGCTTTTTCGAGTGCTTTCTGGCCATCGGACTCGACATCGATCTGGTAGCCGCCTTTGGTGAAGGCCCGGGCATAGAGTTCGCTGATAAAGTGTTCGTCCTCGACGCAGAGGACACGCTTGCCGATGTGCGGTGATGCGGTCTGGCTGATAGGGGTGGTCGATGGTGGTTGTAGATCCATGAACTTATTGTAGCAGGTTGCGGCTATTGACAAATGATTGTTTATATAGCGAGATGAATTATATGGAAAATCTTGCCGGCGTGGTAACAAGTGAGCGGGCATTGATCGAGTAGCAAGGAAAGGCACTGCACGCGATTCATTATTGTATCGCGGGCTACCAAAAAGAGCTTGAGAAAGAGCAAACTCCCGAAAGCCGTTACCAGCATACCATGTAATCCTGCAGAGAGAACAAGACGCCGCTGCTCCTAGTATAGAACAGCTGAGGCCAAACAGCATCAATGCTAAAGTAGGTCTCAAGGGTATTGACAAAATACTAATTATTGTATATAATTAATAATCGTATTTAGGATTGAAGGAGATCATACATGGGTCGTAATACCTTGAAAGATGTTATGGGTGCCGCCCTTGACCTAACCCAGGATGAGTTGCAAGAGCCGTTCGGCGATGCTGTCGAAGCGGTGACGAATGCCTTGCAAACAATTACAGATGAAGGCGATAACCCGCTTAGCCGTGCCGAGCAGTTTATTCGGGCTTATAGCGAATATAGGAATCAACTTGACCAAGGTGTCAAGTTTGTGTCTGTGCCTGATGCTTTTGTAGCGATGTATGGCTTAGAGAGGGCTCATCTTGCGCTTGTTGCAAAGAATCCACAATTGGCAGATCATCTCACAAATGCCGCTAGGTGGATTAGTTCAGACGTCATAGAAGTAGCTGAGACTGCAGCAGCACGGCTGATGCCAGACGAAGAGCGATAGAGTTTTACTTACTGTTTATTGCTAAGAGTACGTGTTGACCGCGTACTCTTTTTTATCTGCGATACAGCGAATGGTTCTTAATCCAGCCGTGGGCGCTGCGGGTAATTTCTTTGCTGGCGCTGTTTTTGGCCTCTTCTGCTACCTGTGCGTACGGCAGGAGCGTAAAGCCAAACGTGCTGCCTTGCCCTTCTTTGCTCTTAACCCAGATGTTGCCGCCGTGCGCGCCGATGATGGCTTTGCATAGGAATAGGCCGAGGCCGGTGCCGCCGATCTGGGCGCGGTTACGGTGGTCGCGGTAGAATTTCGTAAACAGATGCGGCATGATGTTCGCCGGTACGCCAACGCCAGAGTCCTGGACGGTGGTTTCAACTAAGCCTTCTTTATTGAGGTAGCTGCTGATCGCAATTTGCTTGCTTTGGCCGCTATATTTGATGGCGTTGTCGATGAGGTTGTCGATGACTTCCTGCATGCTGATGCGGTCCGCGCCGACAGTCGGCAGATTATCCGCTACCGTTAGCGACAGTTTGATCCCACGCACCTCTGCGCGCAGGCTCATCATATCAACGGCCGCCTTCAGGACATCCGGCCACTTTTCCTCGTGCAGTTTCAGGGAGAATTGATCGTTCTCTACTCGTGCGACGTTCAGAATATTATTGACGAACGCGGTCAGCTGCTGGGCGGTGGCTTTCATTTTGGACATGAAACCGTCGAGCTCCGGGTCGAGTTTACCGCGCAATTCTTCATCAAAAGCTTCGATATATCCTCGAAGGAGCGCCAGCGGCGTGCGAAGCTCATGGACGCTCAATGCCACCAGGCTGATAGCTTGGTCATCCTGGCTATAGCGCTTGGTGTGGTCGAACATAACCAGCATAGTCTCGTAATGCTGTGAATTACCCTTGTTGTAGTAGACCGCGAGGTCGAACAGGCGGGTTGGCGTATTGTCGCTGACATCGATGCGTACTCGTTCCCAGAAATTGCTGGCGGTAACGGTACTGCCCTTTGCGTTGTCCAGCCAAACCTGGAGCGTATCTTCGCTTGGAAACAGCATATTGAGCACCGAATAGACGTTCTGACCGGTGATGTCCTCTGCTTTACGGCCGACATAGGTTGCAGCGGCGCTATTAGCGTAGATAATTGTTTGCTCGGCGTCCAGCACAAACAATGGTAACGGCAGGTTGCTGGCAACAAAATTAGCCTTCAGGCTGCTCGATTGTTTCTGCGCCGTGCCGGCAGTCTTCTCCGCCATTGCCGCAATCTGATAGACTTGCGCGGCAAGATTGGCGACCAGGACGCGGCCGACGACGAGCTTGTCGATATCCGGAGCCGGCACTTGTTGCTCGTTCGGGGCAATGTGGACAATGGTCTGCCAGATGGCGCGAAGCGGTTGCATGGCAAAATCTGTGGCCGCGAAGGTGATAATGAACGTCATGATGACGCTGACGCAATAGGCGCCGAGCGCAACGACGCCAAGCGGCAACGCCATATGGGCAACCATGTACCAAATGCCACCGATCAGCAGCAGGTTCTCTGCCAGGATGACGAATACCAGGTATGCTCTGATTTGTGCTCGAACTCCCTGGAAATAGTCCATCTTTCAGGCCCTCCGGCCTAGAGAAGCTATCTGCCGTCTGCAGTCTGCCGCCAGTAACAGTTGCCAACAAAATTCGAGGTTGCTTTGCTGACGACTGGTACCTGACGACTGATGATTTTGCATTACTTATACGTTACATTGCCCGCTGCGGTGACGGCGCTGATCCATACCTGGCCCGGGTTGAGCGCGAGGGGCTGGCCGTTTGCATCGGTAAAGACAAGCGGCGCGGCGAGGCTGGGCTTGCTCCACGAACCGGTCTGAGCTGTGCCATCCTGAAAGACGACAATTGAACCACTGCCAATGGAGGCATAATTTGCGTAATAGGCGCCAGATGAATCAAGCGCGCCGTTCTGCTCGGGTACGATCATTGCGACGACGACTTTCGGCGCAATCTGGACCTGAGTTCCGTCTTTATGCAGTTCCATGTGGGCGGCATCGGATTCGCTTCGCTTGTAGGTGTTGGTCGTGGCATCGTAGTCGAAGTGGGAATTGTAATAGTAGCCGGAAAAGATCATATCGATGCTTGTTGCCGTTGGCGTTTTGCTCGGCGCTTCTATTTTACGGGTAAAGCCGGTGTAGTTGCTCTTGCCGAAGCCCTTGGCCGCTTCAATCTGGTTCAGCTGTGCGATTGAGGTGTATACGTTGTGCGGTGCGTAGCGGCTGGAGATGCGTTCGTATGCACCGGCATTATAGAACTGGTTGAGGTCTTTGACGTTCCAGTCCTGAATGTCCTGCAGCGCGTCCGGGCTGCCGCCGACATGAGCGTACGCGGCGTCAAAGCCGAGCAGCCATTGAATGTAATATGGCCGGGCGCTGCGGACCGGACCGATGTAATCCGGCTGTGTGTCCTGGTAGAGCGCCATAAAGCGTGTAACCCCGCCTTCGGCGAGGGCTTCGAATACCACGCCGGCTTCGTCCAGGCCGGATTGCGGCCGGGCGTCGAGGCTGTTTTCTATCATAACTGCGGTAACTGGACGATCATTGACGCTCGGATCGACCTGAAGGCCGGTCAGCGTACTGGCGACGGTTTTGGGCGCCGCGGGCTTTTTCTTGATAATCGGCGCTGCTGCATGGGTGGCCGACGGTTTGTAGTAATGCAGAATATAGTACGACGCGCCACCGGCCAGGCCGAGGATAATGACGGCAATACCAGCCAGGATGAGTTCTGTCTTCGGGCGTCGACGACCGGTAACTGCCGGCAGTAGTTTGGTAATTTTTGTGATTCCCGACGAGGTTTGCAGCGCATTTACGACCGGTTCCGGTGGCGGGCCAAATTGCTCTTGCAGCTTGGCTTCGTCGACTTGTTCGG
>CAZPPY010000021.1:0-13560 GCA_964588575.1 uncultured Candidatus Saccharibacteria bacterium | reverse complement strand
TGCTCGCTGATTTAGAGCGGGCGTTATCGGTCGCATAGTCGACACAGGCACGCTATACTAATATGCAAGTAATACTATGAAGCTATACAACACGCTGTCGCGGCAAATTGAAGAAATGAAACCACTGGCTTCGCCGGTAGTAACAGTTTATACATGCGGCCCGACGGTCTACGACTATCCGCATGTCGGCAACTGGTTTACGTTCATTCGCTATGATCTACTCGTGCGCACGCTGAAAGCAGCCGGGTTCGAGCCAAAATGGGTCATGAACATCACCGACGTCGGCCACCTGGTCAGTGACGCCGATGAGGGCGAAGACAAACTGGAAAAAGGCGCCAGACGGGAGGGCAAGACCGCCTGGGATGTCGCTAAGTACTACACCGATAATTTTTTGAGTGGCCTCGACCGCCTGCATTTTACGCAGCCGGATTATTTGCCAAAGGCAACCGAGCATATTCAGGAACAGATCAACCTCATTAGAAAACTTGAAGAAAAGGGCTATACGTACATAATCGCCGACGGCGTCTATTACGACACAGCAAAATTCCCAACATACGCCGATTTCGCGCGGCTCGATTTGGATGAGCAGCAAGCGGGTGCCCGTGTTGAATACAATCCTGAAAAACGCAACCCTACCGATTTCGCGCTTTGGAAATTCTCACCAAAAGACCATCAACGAGATATGGAGTGGGACAGTCCGTGGGGTAAAGGTTTTCCTGGCTGGCACATTGAATGCTCGGCCATGAGCATGAAATATCTTGGCGAAACGCTCGACATACATGCAGGCGGTATAGACCACGTACCAGTGCACCATACGAACGAAATCGCCCAAAGCGAGGCAGTCACCGGCAAGCCGTTCGCGCATGTTTGGATGCATTCCAACCACATCACCATTGAAGGCGAAAAGATCAGCAAATCAGTACCGCATACAATGATTACGCTTGAAGACATCGAAAAGCATGGTATCAGTCTGGATGCGTTCCGCTTGCACGTGCTCGAAAGCCATTACCGCAGCCAGAGCAAGTTCAGCTGGGAGTCTCTGGCGGCCGCACAAAATCGCATACGTTCATACCGCGCGCTTGGCGATTTGCGCTGGCAACTGCCCGACCATCATGACCATCTCGACACGCAATTACTTGACAATGCCAGGCAGCGAATCGTCTTTGTCATGCAAAACGATCTGGATACACCACAGGCCCTAGCCGAACTAAGCCAGATTGAGGGTGACTGGGTGCATATACTTCACACGACAGATAAGGCAACATTTAAACAGTTCGTAAGCTTCATCGAGGCGCTATTCGGCATGCAGCTTTCGGGTGCGGATATTACGAATGCGCAAAAGTCACTCATCCTCGAACGCGAGAAGGCAAGAGCTAATAAAGACTGGGCAAAATCTGATGAATTGCGTGATAAACTGAACGCTTCAGGAATTGGCGTCCGCGATTTAGAAAATCGAACAATCTGGTATAGGATTTAATTTTTTTCGCTGGCAACGGGGGCTGGCGGCGTAACGGTAATTATCTGCCGGCTTTCTAGATAATCCAGCACCCACACTCGTATGCAGGCGACGACTGGAATCGCGACCAAACCACCCAACAGACCGCCGAGTGATGCACCTACAATGACCGACAATAGCACAAGCAGCGGTGAGAGGTTCGTGACATTCGCTTGCAGCCGTGGCTGGATAAGATAGTTTTCAATCTGCTGGTACAAGAAGTAATACAGCAAGATGCCGAGCGCTGCGACTGGTGAAGTAAAGAGCGCAATAATGGTCACAATAATGGCGCCGATCGTATGGCCAACCATTGGAATCAACCCGCAAATGAACACGACCCCCATGAGTGCAAATGGATAGCTCACGTGGAAAACAAGCAATCCGGGCAGCAGCAACAGCGATGCAATAAACGCCAAAATAACTTGACCGTTTACATAGCCGCGAACAGCCCTATACATGTTACTAATAAGTCTGTCAGCATGCTTTTGACGATGTTCCGGTAATAGCTGACGGCCAAACACTATCCAGCGTGGCCCTTCGACCAGCATCATGAACGTGAGCACAAGAACGGTCAACACCGAGAAAATGGTTGTCGCGACGCTTGTTGCAGCCGTTACAGCCGTGCCGGTGTTTTCCTTGAGCAAGCCTGAAAGCTCGTTTGAAAGGGAATTGACTTGTGATTGCAGGTGATACTTAGTGATGAGGCGATTAACCTGGCTGTTGCGGTCGCGAACGCTGCTAACTAAATGCGGCACGTTATCAATAAATGATGCCGTCTGCCTGACTGTCGGCGGCACAACCATCGCTAAAAACCCGCCGAGAACAACGATAATAAAGAGAAATACCAGGGATGTCGCGACCGAACGGCTGCCGCGCGACCGTCGCGGTAACTTGCGTGCTACATAGCTAACCGGCGCATTTAAGGCGAGCGCAAAGAAGAAGGCGACGGAGACCAATGTAATCGGATATTCAGCTTTTTTGATCGCAGCCAGGAAAAAAATAGTCGTGAGGATCAGCAGGATGACCTTATAAAAGGTCCGTGCTGTAATTGTCAGTGAGGTCTCTTCGTTTCGTGCGCGTCGTGAGAAAAAGGCTGCCATACGTTTGATTATCGCATATTCTTTCTGTCCTGCAATGCCGTCCGATAGTTCTGTACGACTATTGGGCCAAGCTGCGCGGTGTCAAATTGCGCCGCACGACGCTGTTGCCACTGAGCAATCCGCTGTCTGAGTGCATGGTTTTCCAGTAATTCTCGTAGTTTTTTCGAGAATACCGGTACATTGGAAACATCAACCAGCACCTCGCCGGGGCAATGTTCCAGCACCGATCGATAGCCTGGATTATCGCCGGCAATGACCGCTGCATTGCCGGCGGCCATCGCTTCGAGTAGCACAATCCCAAAGCTCTCGCCTCCAAAACTAGGGAAAACAGTAATGTCGGCTGATGCAAAATAGCGAGGCTTCAAAGCCTCCGATACAAAGCCCTCAAACGTCACCAGCTGCTGCATATGGTTCATACGGACATACCGCTTCAAGCTAGCATCAAGCGGCCCTTTGCCACAAATTGTCACATGAAATAGCGGGATATTTGCATCGCGATGCAAATATCGTACCGCCCGCAGTAACTGCATGCAGCCTTTCCGTTCGACAAGCCGGCCCAGAAACAGGACGTGCACGACGCCAGCCTTTTTATGCAGCAACAGCGGCTTGGCAGTCGCAAATTGCGACAGTGAGATACTGTTCGGAACAACAACACTCTGCACATGAAACGCACGACGGGCAAATGCCTGAGCCGCCGGCGAGACACTCATCACCGTATCGAAACGCCGCAGTTCCCGGCGAGACCACCACGCCAGTACGTGGCTTGCCCACGAGACCAGCCATGTTCGCGGATACATGTGAAACGTACCCACTACTGCCGTATTCGGACCAGCCGCATCGATAATTCGTCCAGCCAGCAACGGACTAAAAGGCATTTGGACATGCAAAATATCGAATTGCTCATATGCGAGCAATTGACGGATCCGACGCCGTGATGCTGGTAGCGGCATCCGCAAGCCATTTCCATTGAACCGTACACCGATATTGCTACTTAAGGTATGTATATTCTGCAGGTCAGACCGATGCGTACTGCTCGTTAGGTAATGGACAGTATGCCCCTGACGGCGCAGCCATTCGCCGGTAGTTATGACATACTGCTGCACGCCGTCCGGGCGATCAAGTGAGTCATCTAGCACGAATCCGATAGTCAGCGGCATGATATCAGGTGTTAATGAGCGCGTCGGCATGTTTTACGAGCGCATCTTCGTAGAGTTCTTCATATGCGGCGACAATTTTTTCGTACGAAAACTGTTTCACGTACGACGACGCCCACGTTTGCCACAATGAGCGCAATTTTGTTTCCTCCAATAACAGCTTCAACCGTCGGGCGAGCTCCGGTGTATCGCGCGGATTCGCGAGCGACATGGCGCCAAGTTGCTGCATCACCGATGCATAACCCGAATTATCGCCAGCCACAACCGGCAACCCGCTCGCCATCGCTTCGAGCAACACGATGCCAAAGCTCTCGCCAAAAATTGCCGGCGAACAGAACAGGTCTGCCGAAGCGAGCAACCGGACTTTCTCCTCGTCGCTGACGTGGCCCAGGAACGTCACGTTCGGCAGCCCAAGCTCTTCGGTAAGCAATTCAAGCTTGCGACGGTCCGGGCCGTTACCGGCTATGAGCAACCTCATTGTTTCATCGTCTTGCGACAACAATTGATAGGCGTAGAGCAAATACTTCAGGCCTTTTCGGTGCTCCAAACGACCGATATACAAAATTGTCTTCGGCGACGCACTCTTGGCACGGGGCTCTGCATGGAAATGATCAATATTAATTCCGTTCGGGATAATGGTAATCGGTCGATCAGTAACGCTGCCGACGTACTCTGCCGCCGGCTTTGAGACTGCCGTCAGCACGTGCAGATCTTTCAGGATGGTACGGACGTATGGCGTGATAACAAGCGACAATGTTCTGTTCATGATCGTCTCGGGCACCTTTGCATGGAATGTCGCGATATTCACGCTCCGGCTGCGGCTCAAAATCTGACGGCTCAGTGCCGGTACCCAAGGCTCATGAAAATGCAGGATATCAAATCGTTCTGTCTCCATGGCTTGCTCAATCGCTTCCATACTCAGCCCCGACGACAACGGTGCGGTCGTATGGTTCGGCCATTTGAGGTCTATTGCTGAGCCCAAAAAAATCATATGCGACGTATCCAGGTCGCCGAGGTTGCGTGGTTGTGCAGTGATGATTTTGGCGATGTGCCCGCGTTTTTCAAGATGATCACGCAAGGCGAAAACGATTTCCTGCACGCCGCCGCCAAGTGCAACATTATACGGGCAAACAAGTCCGATTTTCATAGTCATTTATATTATATCAGTCGAAGTCGACTCTTTCTGTAAGCCGCAGACAATGAACAGTTAGGAGCTCGCTTCGAGTTTCTGAATCGCCCGGCGCAGTTTAGCCGGAATCAACGGCGCTGCTGCAGCTTCGTCGGCGATAATACTCGGCGCATGATGCGGCAATTTAGCACGAACCATGTGTACTTCACCGAATACGACATGCAGATGCTGCTCGACCCGATGATGATCCAGATACTGATCCCCGTCGACATCAATATGCCAAACAGGGAGGTCAATACGCTTCCGGCAGTTGTCGAGCGTCAGCAATTCCTTCAGTGTCGCCGCGTGTGTCCGTACGTCGTTCCGTTGCCATAAACCAACTTCAACATCCATGAAATAGGCATATTCTTCAGGTGTACGGGCGGCTGCAAATTTTGCTTTGGCGTTCACCGTATGGTCATACGTCTGCCGTAATACGAATCCGTTCAAACAAATACGCCGGAACAAAAACGCCGGCACCGGACGAGCAAAAACCACACCAAGCGTGCGGAACAGCCAATAGTAATGCCCTGGAAACCGAAAGTCATCACGATGCGTAATACCGACCAGGCTGACCAGCAGGCTGACGTGTTTGGAAAGCTCCGGATAGCGCTGCAGCATACGTGTTGCAATTACAAAACCGAGTGACATACCGATAATCACCACTTTCTTTCGCTTATAACGCATTTTGACGAAAGCAGCCAGGTAGTCTGCAAAGTTATCGATTGTTGGCTGCTTACCGATCTTATGGAAGCTCTCCATACCGCCCATACCCGGCAGATCGGGTGCCGTGACGGCGCCCATACGGTTGGCATACTGCATTAGCCCCCACCATCGTTCCAGCGAGGAATGCTGGCCGTAGACAAACAGTATCTCCGTCTTCTTTCCGGCTGGAGCCGGCAAATACAGCATACGGCCTGACAGGCCATTCATGTCGAGCGGCACTATATAGTCTTCTGGGGAGGTTTTTCGTTTTGCCATTATTGAACCTGCAGTCTACTTCATCCAACTGTATAACAGAAAACCGGCTCCGGACAAGCTCGCACGCTGCATATGACATGCGGTATAGTAAATGAGACCATGCGAAAGCGCCTTTTATTTGTCGGCATTATTCTTGTGATCATTATTGTCGTAACGATTGTACTCAAAGAAACTGCTTCTGCACCATTCCAGCGCCGCACCGCTACCGACACAACTACCAGCACAAAGCCAGCATTCGATAAACATACCTTCAGCACAACCGATCCGGCGAGTATTTGGGTTATCGTCAACAAGCAACACCCGCTCGATCCAAAAACATACGCGCCGGGCGATTTAGTTTCTGTCGGCAATGGACAATACATGCGCGCTGAAGCAGCAGCAGCACTGACGCGCATGCTCTCCGATGCGAAAACAGCAGGGTTCGTCGTAACGCCGCAGAGCGGATACCGCTCATACGATACGCAGGTTGTTACGTACAACAGTGAAGTCCGGGCGTTCGGGCAAGCCACGGCCGATACCGAAAGTGCCCGCCCCGGCTATAGCGAACACCAAACCGGACTGGCGATTGACCTGGGAAGTAACGGCTGTAATATCACTGATTGCTTTAGCGCCACGCCTGGCGGCCAATGGGTTACCGCGCACGCCTACCTGTACGGGTTCATCCTACGCTATCAGGCGAATGATACCGACGTAACGGGATACCGGGCAGAGGCCTGGCATTTCCGTTATATTGGCGTCAGTCTGGCAACTGAACTTCACAACGAACATGTCATAACGCTGGAACAGTTTTTTAGCGTCAGCGGCAGCACAACCTATCGCTAATTATTAGCCAATCACTTCGCCGGGACCGGCATTATTTGCACGTTGCATATGCTCCAGGTAGTAGCGTGCTGCCGAACGCAGAAAATCCTGTCGGTCGACGAATCCGCCTCCAATTTGTGCATCGATTTGCGCCAGCATATTAGCCGGCAGCGTCACCATTACCTCGTCGGCTGCAATATCATCCATGCGGCTTCCTCCTTCCCAAAAAATAAGCTTCCACCCTGGAAGGAGATGGAAGCTCGAACGCGCAATAGTCAATGGCTGGTTACTTCATCTGCATTTTTTCAACTCAGACGTCGTCGCCATTCTCCTCATCGTCGTCTGCTAAGGTTCGTTGCAGATCTTCCATCTGGTCTGCAGGTACATCATGCTCATTCATAAGATCAGGGTCGTCGTACTGATCACTGTAATCGTACGCATCATCTTGATTTGCCATACATATGCCTCCTTTCCGCCTCAATAGTACAAGCTTGGCCCGCTAAACTGCTGTAAATATTGCCACTCTTTTACAGTTAACTGCTTAACACAAAGAGAGCGCCGGCTTGTATCGGCACTCCCTTCGGTAGATGACACGTTTACACTTTAGAAGCAGTTGTTCGGTGCCGGGTCGCCATTAAAGCGTGCGGTAATGTAATCCGTCACGTTGCCGGTCGTAACAACAGGCAAGTCGTCATGGCCAACACCATCAAACTCCTGCAAATAGCTCGTTGAGCCCTGCGCACAGACTTCATACTGCAAATATTCGGTCAGACTGGCAGGGATTTCGTCGTCTGCGGTACCTTGCAACAGATAGATCGGCGCGCTGCTCGGCGCGAAACCAGGATCATCGTACTGCGCCAATTTTGCGAGCACACTATCAGATAATTGGCCGCCTACCAGTAACTGGTCAGGCGTCAAGTTCGCGTATGTATTGAGAATATCAAATACGCAACCGGTGTAAAGGATTGACTTCAGACCCTTTGCCTGGGGGGCCAAAATAGTGCCAAGATCAACGCTTGGATCAGCGTATGACAAGCCGGCCAATGCGACAACCAGCTCACCCTGGAAGGGCGTACCAACGATAGACGGTGCTATAGCATCGACGTTCGAAAGAGGAGCCATAGAAACAACGCCGCGCAGATCGAGTTCCGGGCTGTAGCTTGCGGCAATCTCACCAGCGAACAGAACTGGAGAACCGCCGCCGGAGTGTCCCGCCGCCACCCATTCGTTTGTCAAACTACTGTCCAGGTTGCGCGCTGCGCGGACAGAGTCAATCATTGAGCGCGCTTCAGTCTGACCAACAAACGCCTCATAGTTACCACCGACACCTAAGCCCGTGAAGTCGGGTGCTGTCACAACCCAACCCTGCTCAAGGTACGACTTAACCGCCGTAACGGCTTCGGGGTAAAAATAGTCAGTCGGGTCGACTGATGGCGCGCATTTATCAGCCATACCAGATAGTGCGTGGCCCCATGACACAATGTTTGGATGCTCAGGCCGCACATTCGGCGTAATGATTAAGGCCGATGCATTCGCGGCTGCGTTATTGACGTCGGACGTCTCATACACCACACGAACACCGCTTGCAATCGCTTGCAAGGCGGAAGGTAAGGTGACTGATTGTTGCTGCACAACACTACCCATCGCCGGGCCAGTCGCGCCTGCGACTGCAGGAAGCAGGCCGCTCAAGCTACAGATTGCCATAGCCACAAGGGTTGCATTTCTGAATTTTCCACCGATACGCAAGTACCGACGCAGATGATATTGCTTACTCACCAAAAGCCTCCTTTATGCTTACAGGCCGAAGTATGAAAAGCGTAAGCATAAACGTCAAGCGTAATTTCCATTGCAGCGTTGCACATGCGATCGGTAAGGTGTCAAGTATGTCCTTTCTCGACCCCTATCCGAATCTATACAATGCTGCCATGGAAAAAAATCAGTGGCAGCTCTACAGAACCGACGGACAGCCCATTCGAACAAATGGCGCAAGTATTATGCAAGTTGCCATACACGGTTTATTGCACGGCTCTGCACACGTATGGATATGGCGGCGGACTGCTGATGGCGAGGCCGAGGTACTGCTGCAAAAGCGCCCGATCGACAACATCAAATGGCCCGGGTTGCTCGATAAGTCTGCTGGTGGCCATATCTGGTTCAACGAAAGTCCCGTAGTAACTGCGATTCGCAAAACACGGCAGGAACTAGGCATCCTGCTCACGCCGCTCCAGCTCACACCACTCGGCCGCATCGAGAACCATGTTGTGTTGGTTGAAAAAGCCGGGCTCGAAATGATCGAATACGAATTCCAGTGGATCTACGTCGTTGAACTGGCTGACACAGATATACATATACACACAAAAGCATCTGTTGCCTGGAGGTCAATCTGCCAGTTGCGCTATGAATTGATGGATTATCGGCTCCGCCATGCCTACGCGCGATATGGCACTGCATACTATGCAACATTAATTCAGGCAATCGAAGACGCAGCCTGCTGCTAGTACAGTATCTATACTGGCTCTACGGCTTCGGGCCGCTCATACCCGTCGGTAACACGAACTGGCGGCTGATCGGAAATAAGCCAACTCTCAATCGTGCCGTGCAGCCGATTGACGAACGGGACTGATTGAGTATATGACCCTGGTGCCGCTAGTTCTGATATGCCTTCAGGCCGCAGCAGAACATCATCGATCACCGAAATACCCGAACCAGCACACACGACCACTTCGCTCAGCGCACCGTGCGAATGGAGCATACGTGACAAACCGCGGACAATCCGGCCGTAAAAGCCTGCAACGGTTTCGCCGCCTGGCAT
Source organism: uncultured Candidatus Saccharibacteria bacterium (assembly GCA_964588575.1). Lineage (GTDB taxonomy): Bacteria > Patescibacteriota > Saccharimonadia > Saccharimonadales > UBA4665 > JANWHZ01. The sequence goes on along the minus strand of CAZPPY010000021.1, from coordinate 4,049 downwards.
GTCAGGCGGCGTATCAGTCGCACGGTGATACCACGCCTTAAGGCCCGTCGCGAGCTCAGGAAAGCGCGCCGACATTTCCTCGTCTGTCATCGCACTTGCCAGCCCCATATCAATCCCGCGTAAATCCGGGTCAACCGCCAGTTCGGTCGGTATTGCATAGCCTGCCACCGCCAAGCTCATCTGGCCGATCGCACGCTGCAAATAAGCGCTCGTCGCTTCAATACGTACCTGCGTACCGGTCCGGATATTCACGCTTTGAGCGTCAGGCGGAATTGCATGTTCGTCCCCATAATTGATCGTCTGCTGTGTGATAAACTGCGCCAGTGCGAGCCCCTGACGAAACCCACGCTCAGTCGGCATCTCATCACGAAGTTCGCGTCCGGAGCCATGCCGTTGCTGTCTGTTTTTTTCAACCTCGATATGAGGACAAACAAACAGTAGAAAAGCCTCGCCCTCTGTAGTAATCATTACCAGTAAGCTTTATTGATCCTCCTACACCTCACTGTAAAAAAAGTCACAACTAGCTCAATTATTCATAAAAAATTCATAAAATAACAGTCAGTAAGCATAAAAATATGAAAATTAACGGAAATAGAGCGAGGAAGACAGTGTGCGCCTGGACGGCCAGAACGCACACTGCGTGCCATGTGTCAGGACGCTGCCTGACGTGCCTTGAGCAAATCCTGAGCGGCAAAGCATAGTATCAGGCCAAGGGCCTCACCACAACCGACTACATACAGCGCCAATACAATGGCAATCCTGGTGAGCCATTCAGCCGCTCCGGCTGAGAGGTTCAGGGCCAAGGCCGTCTGCTGCATGGCCGATGTGACGTCGACTACGGTACTGGTGACTACCCAGGCCGTGACTATACTCGCCAACACAAGAATAGCAGGCAAGGACACGAGCAACAGCTTGTTCTTCACGGTTACCTCCTCATGACAACGTCTTTGTCTATACACAAACGCATAAACTGCCGACATCGCCAGCTATAAGCAACCACATCGCAAGAAGTAGCTTGTAGCTGACGGCCATAAGGGGAAGATCGCTCTATTTCCGATTGTTAAGCAGCGCTTTTCAGCGCCAACACCACGACCAACGTCACAGTAAATATATAATAACATTTACAACAGATTTACGCAATATTCATGAAATAAGTAAATTGCCCGCGGTACTTGCACTCGTGAAGAGTCCGTTCCCGCGGGCGATTGCGGCCTGAGTCTTATTCCTCAACGAGAGCGAGGAATCGCTTGTTCAGACCTGCCCAGTCCTTGCTGTCGTCAGCATCGCCCCAGTGGCTACCAAAACGCGCCTTGAGGGCAGCCATCTTGGCAGTTATCCAATTCTGGTAGGTAGCCAGCGCCTCAATGATAAGCCGCGCCTCATCCGGTCCGACCAGGAAGTGATTCACCGTATTCGGCTCGCTCAGAACAAGTGAAACAAAATCATAGACCAGCTCCACCTGTAGTTCAAGCATTTTGACGTGGCCATGAGCTGCCATCGGTTTGTACGAATGAAGCAAGACCGCGATAGGGTCATACTGCTCACCCGGCACGCCAGGACCTACTCGATTGGTTGGGCTCTGGTGCTTGCAGATAAACAGAACGGTTGCAGCCGTCTGCATCACAAGCCATTTAAACTCTAGGTTGTTGTCGATAGCAAGGCATGTCTTCGCATGAAACATGTTGGCTCCCTTTTTGAAGAACATCCAGAGCAGGACAAACTGCTGGATATAGAGATAATAAAATATTTCTATTATTTTATCAACTACACCATGGAGCCAATCTTGTATTTTGACTTCAAAAATTTACTTCGCAGGCTGGCGAAGGCCGAGGACATTGCCGTCGAGCTCAACCTGGGCAACGAGCAGGCCGCCGCCAACGTCTTTTGGTTCCATCACGACTGTCGCACCGGCGGATTTCAATGTCTCTAGACTAGCCTGGATATCATCAGTATCGGTGTAGGCGATGACCGCCGTACCATTCGGGTCAATGCCGACTTCCATATCGCCGACCTTATAGCCGGCGTACCATTCACCATCGACATACGGTTCGGTGCCAAGGTAGGTACTAAAGAACTTTTTAGCTTTCGCGACATCTTTCGCCGGATAAACGATCAGTTTGATGTTGTTGGCCATAGCGCCCTCCTCGTTACGTATCAATCATTTCTAGGCTAGCACGTGATGTAGGCGACAGCCAGCTACTTTTTCGTACGTAAAGTGTTTCCTAAGATAATGGGTTTAAAGATTTTCAAGCGCGTCTATAAAATTTCCGCCCTCTCTGACTACTTGCTGAATCTGTGCTTCGAGTACACGGATTTGTTCCATAGTAGAGAGGCCGTCCTGGATAGCGTCGTTCACACTCTCAACAACAGAGTTTACGTCAATATAGCCTTCCGACTCTTGCATCACTTTTGCCAGTGTGTTGAACATCAACTCTCCAACTACCGCCTGATACATTTCCAGCTCGGTTGGTGGCGCCAGAGACGCAGAGCGATATGCTTCTGTCAGCACGTCGCCGGGCGTGAGACTATAATAATCGCCCTGCTCATCTACATCTTCTTCCACAATAGGCACCTGGCCTTGATTATGGAGTACGAGCTCGATAGGCCGATGTCTCGATCCCAGCCGCACGATAGCTGAGGAAATTGACTCATCGCGCATCGTAATACCTAGCCGCTGAGCCCACAGTCTCTCGCGAACCTCGGCAAACTCAGCAGTGTCACGTGCACTGCTATCGAAGCGTCTTGCAGCTTCATCGAGCTGCCCATTCTGGGCAAATTGCATCGCAGCTTCATAGTCTAGCGCGGCCGTCCTTCTTCCTGAAGCAGTGTAGCGCTTGGCCAGTTCTTCCGCAGGAATTCCTTCGTACATAACCCTGACTCGACCAGGATATTTTGTCCAGAGTTCGGCTGCAATTTCCAAGGTACCAAAATCGTCAGCATGCGCTGCCACCTCTTCAGCCAAGAACTCGAGCTCTTCTGTACTACCAAGTGGCGGCGCATTATTTCCAAAATAAGCCTGCAGCATACCGCGCCGCAACGCCTCGCCTGGCGACAAACCCGCCTTACTCAATTCACCAATCTCTGTAGCAGCAGCTAGCGGTAGGTAAGATGCTTCGATACCAATCAGCAAGATCCCTTCGGTTTGCTGCAATTGCTCTTCGGCAAGAGCCGTGAAGCGCGCTCGTCCACCTTCCAAAATGCGATCATCTATCGAATCGTGCGGACCAAGACTCAGATATATTGGTGATTGTTCGTGTGTGCTCATGAAGGATGTTATACAGCATATGGACTGGGCATCCAACAATATATTTTTTGGCAAACGGCGTATTGACATACAGCAAAACGAAACTATATAGTTAACCTTGGAGTTAACTATTATAACTGACACTCTTGATCAAATCTTTGAAGCTATGGCCCACCAGAAACGGCGGGGCATCATCAACACTCTGGCGTATCGGCCTGCAACGGTAAGCCAACTGGCGAAGGAACAACAATTGTCGCTGCCAGCAATGCACAAACACATCCGCCTGCTGGAAAAGGCGAAATTAATCCAGCGCAAGAAAGTCGGCCGCACCAACTTCGTCGCCTTCAACCGTACCACCATGCAGCAAGCCCAAGACTGGATAATGCAGTACAACACCGCCTGGGGGAGCGATAACGAAACGCTGGAGAACTACATCGCCAGCCTGAACCATCGGACGTGAGCCTTTGTTAAGGCATATGTCAGTAACTAAATAACAGAAAGGGTAACACAGTGAAGAACTACGTATATATCTACTACGCCGACCCAGGCCAGGCTATGGGCGACGAAGACCAAATGGCTGCCGTGAAGAAGATGTGGATGGATTGGTTCGCTAGCATGGGCGACAAGCTCGTCGATGGCGGTAATCCGTTCGCTCCAGGCGCCAAGGCCGTCAGCAAAGATGGCGTAATGGATGTCAAAGACATGCCAGCCACCGGCTATTCGATCGTCAAGGCTGAAAGCCACGATCAGGCAGTCGAGTGGTCAAAGGGTTGCCCTGTCCTGCAGCAGCCAGGCGGCGCTGTCT
>CAZPPY010000020.1:0-14003 GCA_964588575.1 uncultured Candidatus Saccharibacteria bacterium | reverse complement strand
GGATTTTTATAACGGCTACGTCCGGGCGCCAGGTCCTGGTGCGGCCGCCACGGTCCGGCTGGGCGAAACGGCTTGGTATTGTGATGCCCGACCAATTGCCACAGGCGAACGCCTCACCGCTGTCGGATTACGTAGTATCGATTAAAGGCGTCGGGTCGCCGTTTGCGCAGCTGACTACAGAGCGCCTGAGTTCGCGTATGCAGATTGTCGGTCTGACAGGCTACGATGCCGACCACGCCCTGACGCAGCGCCTAACCGCGAACACGCATGACGTCGTCGATATGTACGGATGTACTGTGCAGCGGCGCTTTATTCCTGGTCGGCACTTACTGCTTGCCAGACCGCTTCGGCACCTGCGGGCCGTCCATGCCAAAGACCGGCTGGAATTGCTGGACATGAGCGATGACCAACAAATTCAGCATTTTCCGCTGCTGCAAGGTGAAAACCGGCCGCATGCGCTGATCTTTGCGAACTGGAGTCCGCTGACGTATCGCGACATCGAAAAGATGCATGAACGTCTGGAAACGAACAACACTCGCGCCCGGCGCTGGTCGCTGCAGCAGGGGCGCGAACAGCTGGCGATAGCATTACGGTCGATTTACGAAGACCTATATTATCATCCTGATTTTCACGTTGCCTTTCGCTGGTTGCAGCCGGAAAAGCTGCGCCCAAGTGAGTTTATAGGCCGGTGGATGGGCGCATTCGTTGTCGCGCAATCAAATAAGGATTTTATGGAATCGCAGATTGTGGGAGCACTTGGCCTGACGCTTGCCAACCGTCACTCGCAAAATTATCAATTCGGCGGTGAGAAAGATTTCGATCAGAGCTATGCGTTTGAGCATAGTCAGGAATATGCGAGTGGTGAGCATTTTACGAGCCAGCGGGCGGAGCAGCTGGCGCACCATCACTTCGCGCAGTCGCAGCGGCAGCTCTTTGCACTGGTGCGGGGTGTGTCCAAGTTGCTAACGGGTCAGGAATGTACAAAGATATTGGCGCACATCACTGAACAGTTGCCCGATGCCCGCAAAACTATTGCCGCAGCAAAAATTGCACTCAGCGGTGGAGATGCGTCGTCGCTGTTTCACATTGACGCGCCACTGCACCGCACACATCGTCATTAGCGGGATACAGCTACCGATCTGCGCGTGAAAATTGGCCTATTTTGAACGTGTTGGTTGAGTCGTACTACTTGGTAATTCCAGCGTGAAGGTCGATCCCTTGCCCCTATATTCATCAACTCCTAGCTCAGCGGCGGGCATGATCAACCGATCTCTTTCAGACGAGTTGCAACAAATTGTTCGACAACAGCCGCGGGCAAAGGCTCGCTGTTGGAAAAACGTGCTGTCGATTTGCCGTATGCGTATTGAGCGGCTAACTTGTTGTAGGCGTCACTGTTTGTGCGCCCAGGATACATGCCGATATGGTTTTTGAAGCCGGCAAAGTAGATGACCAGCCGGCCGCTCGCAAAATACGCCGGCATATTATACGATATTCGCTCCTCAGCGTCCGGCAGCTGTTGGCGTACCAGCTGGTGTATCTGCTTGAGGCGCTCTTGGGTAACGCCATGAAAGCTGGCTATATATTCATCGACAGATGTGAAGTGTGTCATGTAGCAATTATAGCGTCCATTGCCATAGGGCTCGATTGGCCGCGTTGCGCTGGTGTCGTTTCGCGCACCGAAACTGAGTGAAGATTATTACTGTGAATCGATTGGAAACGCTTACGCTTGGCAATAAGAGTAATAAAAGGAGCACCAGTATGCCGGTACCAAGAGAATCAATCGTCGTGAATGTCATAAGCGAGCTGTGGTGGCTGACGCTCATGCAGAGCCTGCTTGCAATCTTTTTCGGGATTGCGGCTATTTTCTGGCCGGGGCTGACGCTCGTCGTGCTGGATTACTTGTTTAGCGCGTTTATTCTGATATGGGGAATTATTGAAATTGTTGAGGGGCTGATGGGTGTTGGCCGCCGTGACACCTGGTGGCTGACGCTACTGTTCGGCTTGGTCGGGCTGGTGGTCGGCGTCTATCTGGTCCGCCATCCAGGCGTGTCGTTCGCAACATTTATTCTGCTCATTGGCCTGACGTTCATCGTGCGCGGTATTTTTGATGTCGTGGGTACGTTCCTGGATAACCGCTCGGCAACGCATCGCATCCTGACGTTGATTGTTGGCGCGGCGGCCGTTGCGGCAGGCATCTTCACACTGCTGCAGCCTGCTACGAGCGGCGTGGCATTTGTCTGGGTTATCGGGCTGTACGCACTCATCTTTGGCGTAATTTCCTTTGTGATTGCGCTTGAGGGCCGCAAAGAAATGCTGCTCGGCTAATCGAGTATCTGGATTAGTCATGGATGAGGATCGAGGGATCGTTTGTGCCTGCACGCAGCAGCTGTGGTACCAGCTGTTCCAACGGTATGGTGCGTGTGTCAACGCCTTTCCGTAGCGCCTCAATGTAGCCTTGGATGATCCGCGCCATTTTGATGGTGTCATTGCGCCAGAATAGACCCGCTTGCTCCGGAAAGCCTTTCGCGGCAAGGTCGAAACGCAGGATGCCAAAAAACGGCCCGACCGAACCGGAGACACGGCCGATATCGCTCATGCTCACGGCATGGATCGTGAGGCTGATATCGAAAATGAATGGCCGCTGTTCAAAGACAAGCCGACTTCTGCCAAGAACCAAGCGGTAGCGGCCAAAGATCGAAGCGATTGCGTAGATGGTTTCGTTGGGCTGCACCGATTGCTCCAATTGGCGTACCGCCTCTGCTGGCGGGACGGGGCCAGAATCCTGTACTTTTATTTCGCTCTTACTATGCATACCATCAATGATAGTCGTCGCAGGAGAACCGTTCGACCAAAGAACTTACAGTACATACGTAAGTGGACAATGATATGTATTTGAACAATAAGACAGGCTCTGCTCCTGTACAATAATAGAGGGCACTATAGGTAACGCCATGCAACGCAAACCAGCCGGCTTGAGAGCTAGAACAACGAATTGGAATTTTGTTGCTCCGATTGCTGCCTATGTTGCCGTTTTTCTTGCGGCGTTTTTATTTTTCTTCATGATATTCCGTGACGCACATCTGATCGCGCTCTACCAGCCTGGTGTCGATGCGTCATCGTATATAGAAGCACACACCTATATCGTGCTGGTGGAAATTGCGCTCTGGCTGATCATGGCCAGGGCCGCGCTGCGATTTATGAGTTACACGCGCAAAATTGTATACAGTCCGGATGGCGCAGCGCTGCACTATATCGCTTTGGCCATGCTGCTCAGCTTCGTATATGCCATTGTATTCGACATGGCGTCGACGTTTAAGACGCTGTTTATGCGCTCTGCCTATCTCGGGCTGATAACGACCATAACAAACCTGCTGCCGCTGATCGTTTTTTTACTTTTGAGCATGCTGCTATTCATCGGCAGTTTTAAGCTAAAACGCCTGGTGCCTGACAATCCAGCGCAGGCGCGACGCAACCGGCGCGTGATCGTATTGAGCTTGGCAATATTTTTACTTTTGGTATTTCCCTACGCCGAGTACTTCTACCGCATGGCGCCAGCATTACTTGATGATGACGGATTGCGTCATTTCACGCTGCTACCTGGTATCTTGATTGCCGTCTACTTACTGCCCTTTGCAGCCATCTGGTTACTGGGCCTATTATCGAGCCTGAATCTGGCGCAATATGCACGCCGCATCGGCGGCAAGATATATCGTCCGGCATTCAGGAGTCTCTATATTGGAATTTTGACCGCCTATATTAGTACCTATTTGATCCAAATTTTTTACGTATCGAATGTCCCGTCAAACCAGTTCGGTTTCGGTCTCATGTTTATAATTACGCTCATATTTTTGCTGATGGCTGGCTACGCTCTCATGTATCGCGGCGCCGATCAGCTGTATAAGCTGGAACAATAGTGATAATCAAGGTAGGTGGCGAGGGATTTGGGCTGTAAACAGCTTTGTCCCCCGCCGGGTGGAAATTAGAGGATACAGATCTTATGAAGCAGGTTAGTTAGGCCGGCTCATAAGTCTCGCCGCAACGAAGCTCGTTACAACGCCGACGACGATCATGACTGGAATGATCCAGGTGACGTCGATGGTAGGGATGTGGTTCACACCCTGCCAGACAAGTGCAGCAAGGAGCGAGATTCCCCCGCTTATCACTGCGACCACGACGCCTATCAGCACCGAGCCAAGCGCGACATCTGAACTGTCCATTAGGCTAGGATCTCCTCTACCCGCGCGAGTGTTGCAACCGAATGGCGCAAACCTTCCACCTGCGTGAGTCGAAACTACTATATCACAAAACCAATTAAATGTAAATACTAATATGAAAAATTCATGCATGCGGGAATAAAATGGCGAGGGATTTGGGCTGTAAACAGCTTTGTCCCCCGCCGGGTCGAAAGACGGGCCCGCTTAGGGGCGCAGGCGGTTCTGCGGGTTACGTGCCCACAGCGTGCCGGCAAAGATGCCGACTGCGGGAGCTACCCAGAGCAACCATGTATAGTCCAGTGAAACCGGACTGGTGGATTTCACGCTGAGCTCGATGATGAGCGTGGAGAGAGCGATTCCCTCGGCAAGCGTGAACACTGTCCAAAACATGATGACCAGTACCAGCCATGGCGCCCAAAGAAGACGCCGTACAAGCAAGGATGCCATCCGGACCCCTTTTGGCTTGCGCTCATGCCTCGTGCACGAATGTCACGATAGATAGCATCAGCAAAGCCTGGACTGTTTATAGCATAGAGTCGACTAATCATCAACTGAGGTATGCGGCAGTGTTGCTGGCACGCTACTACTTGCTGCTTAGATATTTGCCGGCGACGCTCAAAGCAAAAGACGGTAAGATGACAAAAATAGTAGCCACAAAGAGTTTCGTTATGACCAATTCAATGTTGGAGTCGTGTTCACCAGGGTCCATGCCAGTCAGGACCATGATAATCCCTAGGACACCGAATACGATTGACGCGTAAATAAATACTCGTGTAGCTATCTTTTGCATAGGTCCAGTATAGCACTGAGGCTGTCGTGTGGGCCTTGACATGCTTCATTACTCATGGGCTTGCGACTATTGCTCTGCGGAAGGTCCAGGAAGCAGCTCCTGGAGTTCTGTCAGCTGCTCTGGAGTTAGCTCAGGGCTGACGACGGAGATCAGTGTATCAGAAACGTGCGACTGTTTACAACCGCTGCTTTACCTGTATGTAAGTTGGCGATAGCTCCTGCGCTCTTCCCGCGAAAAATTGCTGCTGCGACCATTTGTTTCGCAGTATCATAGACATCGCTGGCGTGCTCGCTGGGGCCGAGTAGCATAGAGGGCAGCCCGAATGGCTGTATGCTGACTCCATCGACGACCACAACACATATGCCTGGTTCATCGCCTTGCATGAGTCCGGAGAGGTACGCAACACCTTCCCGTACGGTGTCATAGCCACCGAGCCCTTCTAGGGGTGACGGTGGCGTAAGACTCTCCTCGGGTCGGTCAGATTCAGAGTTCTCATCTGTAGGGAATGCATTGTAATTATCTGACATGCGGTCGCCTCCACTTAAAATTGGCCGTAGTCTAACACTGGCGAACACATTCTGCAATTACATACCTTACAAATATAATTCCGATATTTGCTTTCGCGTAGCCCCATTCGGAGTACTGCTATTTTGTTGGTACGAAAAGTTCTGGAGCTTGGAGTAGTGCATCCACAATTGCATCTCGGAGCTGTTGCTGCCTGGATATATAGGGCGGAAAATACTCTTGCCAGCTATTGGCTGGAATATCCGGATGCTGTTCGTGGATGATCTCACCCGCTGTCGTGGTTTTGAAGCCGCGACGGTGCGCTTCGTCTAGTGACCCTGAGGGAAATGGAATGCCGAGTGATAATGCGACGGCTATTTCGCCGACTGCCGAACCAAGCACAACTGCAGCGACGTCGGCACCCTCGACCGCTCCGCTTTCAATGCCGATATCTAAGCCGGGAGCCGGCCCATATTGCCTGCACATTTCTTCCAGCCGCGTGCGGGCATAGCCGACGATTTCTTCGTCCCCTTCCGGCTGGGCCTTGATCTGTAAATCATCACGATCCTGCAGTTCTACAGGCAGCTTCTGAATGTCAAAATCTTCTCCCGGGCGGACCGTACCGAGTGCCTCAATAATCGCATTAATCTTGACAGTACTACTAGATGGGCAACGTATTATCATGTCAACACCATATCACAATCTGACGACGCCGAGCGACGAAGGAGCTATTTTAGCGTAAAGCCCGCATCAACGTAGATGACCTGGCCGGTCATGCCGTCGTTTTCGGCTAAGAATACAAACGCATCGGCAATCTCATCTTTTGTTACCCATCGTTTGAGGTAGGTTTGGCTCATGAACATATCTATTGTTTCCGTCGGCAGCGTGTCGTAGGTGCGTGTCTTTACGAAGCCGGGAGCGACAGCATTGACATGAATATTCGGTGCTGCTGACTTCGCGAGTGATTTCGTGAAGCTATTGATCGCTGCTTTCGAAGCGGCATAGACCGGTGAGCGGCCGCCAGCTTCCCAGCCGCGGATTGAACTTGTGTTCAGGATCTTGCCGTGTCCCTGCTTCTGCATAATGCGTAGCGCTTCCTGCGAGCACAGTAGTACGCTGGTTAGGTTGCCATCGAGCATGGCGTGCAGATCTTCAGGCGTTGCGTCAAGGAACGGCACGGGATCTGAGCCTGATGCAGCATTATTGACTAAGATATCAACCGATGAGAACGTGTTGAGCGTTTCGCGGAATAATCGCTTCACGTCTTCGTGCTTCGTAACGTCGGCCTGGACGAGCAAGCATTCAGCTGTAATCTTTTTAAGTTCACTGAGCGTCTCTTCACCGCCCGCCTGATTTTCATGATAGTTTACAACTACTTTAGCGCCTTCTTTTGCAAAGCGCAGTGCGACTGTTTGCCCAATTCCGCTCGACGAACCAGTAACGATAACGACTTTGTCTTTAATACTCATGCGTTCACTATAGCAGAGACAGCGTCGTGAGCTAGATGCAATTACGGCTGGATGATAGAGAAGCGGTTGCCTTCGGTATCCTGTGCGGACATCCAGAGGCCGACGCCGGGAATCATCTGCGGTTCCATAGTGCGGTTCCCTGCTTGGTCTAACACGCCGAGGAGTTTGCCGCCGTTCTTCACGACTGCATCCATCGCAGCTTTCATGTCATCGACCGAAATGACGACTGATGGTGCGGCGCTCAATGGATCTTCAGTTTTCTGGTAAAACCCGCCGTTTATCGTACCCTTGGTCTGTACCATGCCGTTGGCATCAGTAGCGGTAGTATGAGCGACAACGTAGCCGCCCATGTCGGTGCCCATATCTTTGGTTTCCCACCCGAAGACAGTTTGGTAAAACTGAACCATGCGCGCTTTATCCAGATAGCCCATTTCAAAGTGTACGACCGGATTTGGCTTACTCATATTTCCTCCTCTTTTTTGATCTACCTTCCAATGATACGCCTTGTGGGTGTGGAAAGAATGGGTGTACTTAATATCCAGGGCCAGGCCGAGAATTCATGTATACGAGCACACCTATTACTGCAATGATAGACAAAAGTATTACGATGAGTATCCAATAACGCGCGAACACATTTTGCTGTTTGTTGTCTCCCGGCAAGTCGATCGTAAAATCAAATGGCTGGCCATGCAATACGGCATTGATCGCACGTAATAAATTAGCATTCTTTTCGATATAGTTTTTGCCGACTAGCCAGGTTTCACTGGCAATCGTGATGGCACCAAAATTGCTGTTCATCGGCTGGATGAAATCAATGATAAAAATATATCTACTGTTGAGTTCAACAAACGTTACGGGATGAGATGTTTTCACATTTATAAATCTGCGCATTGCCGATTGGTCATTCGCCGCTTTTTTGAGAAGCTCATTGTCCTGATCGAGCGTTCGAAATGTGTCTTTTATCTCTAGCTGGTACAGTTGCCCGTGTGTGCTATGCGTTTGCAGTAGGAGCAGTACATTTTGTGCACAGACATAGATAACGCCAACCGTATTCTGCCCATTTGTTTTGTCAAAAACTGTTGCTGGAACCGCGCGATAATATATACCTTTAAAATATGCGCGGATCGCGTCATTTTCGCTGAAGAGGCCAAAGCCGAACCGTAAATCATCATCAAGTAAGATCATTTTTTCTCTTCGATAATTATCCCCAGCTTTCCCTTGCCCATTACGCAGGTGTAGTGCTTCTAGAGCGATATAGGCCGAGCACATAGCTCAGCATGGCTAGCAGGAATGCCAGAGACATGAGGTAAGATAAAGCGTCGGCTTGCGATGTCACGAATGTGTCGCCCGCTATCCAGGCGACGAGTACCCAAATACAACCGGAGATTGCCGGCAGCTTCCATGCTTGCGCATGTTGCCTGACGGCCCGTACCACTAATACGATAGAGCCGAACACTAAAAGCGTGCCGATAACCAGATGTAATAGAATGAGCGGATTATGAAGTGTAAATTCCCACTCCCCTTGCGGGGTCTTGTCCGCAGGAAACTCGACAAACAGATTGATGCTCATACCGAGCATGTATTGTATTGCCAGTCCTATGAGAAGCCCCAAGCCCTGGCGGTTTATTAATTTGTTCATGTCTTCATAGTAGCAGAACTGCTTATGGTGTGGGCGATTGCACAATATACAAAGGACTCCTTGAAGGAGTCCTTTGTATACGACAGATGTGAATTTTCTGAATTCGTAAGGGCTAGTAATGACGTATGTTGCTTGTGCAGCGTACGTATGCGTTGCCGCATTCCCAGCCCTTATTGTCCTTCGTGAAAGGTTACTTAAAGAACCTTCTCGAGGCTGCCACGATGCCAAGCGGCAAAGATAGCAGCACCGAAGCGCCGAACGCGAGCAGCAGCGAGATCTGTCCGGGGACAAATCCTGCCCTTACCAGGCCTGGGAGCAGGTCGGGTACCGTCGCATTCCACGCAAAGTACATCGGAACCGTACACGTGATTGCCCACACCATGACGACTAGCAAACCAGCCAGCGGTGGGGCAACGAGCATCTCAAGGCATCCGCTCAAGCCATCATCAGATGACGATAGATATCGGCGCATGAGTCACCTCTTTCTAATGTGCAACAAATGAAGGACCGTCATATATTATTATAAAAGTTACTATTGGTCAATATTATATTAATAAATTATAAAGCTATTGCCAGGGCCAGAGCTACATACAATAAAATGCCCCGCTGGTTGAGAAATGGATCGCCCCTGAGGGTGATGTTTCTGCCAACGGGGCACCTATGTTCAGGCCGTAGCCTGCCTACCTGAAACAATGGAGTGTTCGACTTTGTCACCATCGACACGGTGCTCTATGTGAGCACTATAGAAGTCGCCAACTCCCATGCCGTTCCAGAGACCGGATGTATCAATTACACTTGGATGGCGCTCAATCTCCCAGACGTATCTACTGTCCGAGATCTTGCCAATCGCAACCGGTGTATAACAGCCGGACTCTTTGCAGGTAAGGGTTCCGTAACGAACAGACATCCGTAACTCCTCTCGGGTAGCGCCAAAGAACATAGTTCATTATGACCAATGGCCATAATATATGTTAATTATAACATTTAATAGTTATAAAGTAAATAGTACACAGGCTATAGATTTCATCTTCCCTCATCGTAATGACAGCGCAGAGACGGAAAACTTCTTGATAGAAAATTATTGCCTGGGATAAGATAGAACCATGGGTAAAGAAGTAATTGCTGGTGGTACAGCGCATACGCTGCCCGCCGACTTACACAAAGCGCTTCTTGCTGCACCGGCTGCGAAGACGGTCTGGCAGGGTTTGACGCCGCTAGCGCGCAATGAGTGGATTTGCTGGACAGTAACCGTCAAACAGCAAAAAACCCGGGACGAGCACGTGAAGCGGGTGGTCTCTGAGCTCCAGGAAGGCATGCGCCGCCCCTGCTGCTGGATTGGTTGTATTCACCGCAAAGACAAAGCGATCAGCGCGTCAGTGCAATGGGTGCTTAATAAGCGGTCCAAAGCATAGATTCATTCTTAATTGTTTGCGTATTTAGCATGAACATGTTATTATTGACATAAGTTGTTTTTGATGATCCGGGTCTGGCTCGTTATTACTTTGGTTCATTGGCAACAATTGTAAGTAATAACCAATAACCAAATAAGTAAGGATCATCAATGTCTTATATGTATCGTAGTATCGGGCAGCAGCGCCCTGCTCGCCGAAAACACGCCCCTGCGCGTGCGTCGTCCAAGCGTGGACGCGGCAATCAAGAAACTATTAATCCCACACGGTTTGTAAAACGTGCCCGCGTGGTAGAGGCTGAAACATACGTGCCGCTGCACGCTTTTACGGATTTTGCCGCACACGAATTGTTGCAGAATAATATCCGGGCGCATGGCTTTATAACGCCATCCCCCATACAGGATCAGGCAATCCCTGAGGTGCTCTTAGGCCGCGATCTGGTGGGTATCGCCAACACCGGCACGGGTAAGACGATCGCCTTTGCACTGCCTGTGCTCCATCGTCTGATGTCTGATCATAGCGCGCATGCGCTGATCATGGCACCAACGCGGGAGCTGGCGGCGCAGATTGAAGAGGAATGCAGAATGTTGGCCCGTGGTAGCGGTCTCAGTGGCGCTCTATTAATAGGAGGCGCTTCTATGGGCGCCCAGTTGCGCGACTTACGCGCCCGTCCTTCGATAGTGATCGGCACGCCGGGTCGTATCAAAGACCATATGCGGCGTGGCAGTTTAGACGTATCTGACTTTACGCTGCTTGTACTGGATGAAGTTGACCGCATGCTCGACATGGGGTTCGTAGGTGATATGCGCTCTATTGTCGGCGCTATGCCGGCAGAGCGCCAGTCGCTCTTCTTCACCGCTACTATTGATGCGAAAGTTAATAGTATCATCTATGAATTTTCTAAGAACCCGGTAACCATTTCGACAAAAACGGGCGATACGACTGATGCTGTCGAGCAAGACGTGATCTACTTCATGAGCAAGGAACAACGGTTGGACCGGCTGCACAATCTTCTGCTGCAGGCGCCAAAAACGCTGGTATTTGATGAAACGCAGCATAGTGTTGAACGGCTGAGCAAGGAATTGCAGTCGCGCGGCTTTCAGGTAGACGCCATCCATGGTGGCAAGACGCAGGGCCAGCGCAAACGCGCTCTGGCCAGCTTCAAAGCGAGCGAGATAAATGTCCTGGTGGCGACGGACGTTGCTGCGCGAGGCATTGATGTCAGTGACATCACGCATGTAATTAATTTCTCTGTTCCACACACCTATGACGATTACGTGCATCGCATTGGCCGGACCGGCCGTGCTGGCAAACGGGGCTTTGCCTTCACATTTGTCGAAGCGTAGGCTTTCCTGGTTTTTAGCGGTCGAACTTGAGCTCTTTAATCAGTGCGAGGTCTATACCGTAATGCTTGTAAACTGCTTCGGTTGAGAGACTTGTGGTTTCCGACGTGACAAGGTCCGATAGTATCTCAAGGCATTGCTTCACATCTTCAGCAGTATCGGCCTCAATTTCCATATATGGTGGAATTTGTGGCCAGCTGTCGATGCTAATTGTGCAGTTCATGCCAGCGAAATTAACTCGTCTATTTTCCTGATAGTTTCGGGGCTGGTGTCCGATCGATTTTAGGAGCTCGTTGGTCACATCGAAATCATCGACGAAAACTTCGATTTCTTTCATGCCATCGACAGCGTCCTTGAGCGATTCTTTGAACGTGAGAGTTGCTTTTTTACCAGTAGTGCGAAGCCTAACCCAGGCATTGGGATTTACAGGAATGACATCATACACATAGCGTCGATAGGTCAGCTCCTCAGTTTTTTTAAAACCAAGGTTTAGTAACGCCTCTTCTGCTTTTTTCGGATCGATATCTAGGACTTTAATTTCATTCTCTGTATGCATGGTCAAAGTATAGCATCCCGAATGGCCGAGAAACCGTAATTTCGTGTCATCCATTGGATCCTGCTTGGTGGAAGCTTGGTTTGGGAGAAATCTATTTCTGCCATGTCCTGGACTCGGATGCATAGTTCCTGGTCGGAGCTTAGTTGGCCACTTCCAATCGCGCATAAGTATTCTTCAATCAGAATATGGAAGCGCAAAAGATTGTCACGATGTTTATTGTGACTACTCAGTAGCTGGTGATGCATTTCAACGAAAAAGCTCAGGTAGTCGACGCTAAATGGGTCGAGTTCGCCAGTTATTTTTCGGGTCGCTGGGTCTTTTTGCTTTATTTTGCCGTGCTTGCGCCGCTGTTCATCCAGCTCAACAACGTAATTACTGAAGACAAATCCAAGGCTTTGTGCCTCTCTTGAACTATCGTTGAGAGCCAGGCCCCGCAGTATCTTAAATGCCTCCATGTGGCGATCTGAAAGTTCGCCTCTGTCAAAAAGCTCATCCATACGTGCGAGCAAATCCTTTGCGCTTATAAGCGGTACGAAGCCATGTTCAAGGTTGGCCCAATACCGGACTCCGAATCCGATACTTGCCAGGGCTTCACCTTCACGCTTGAAAATGTCAGTGTGCTGGGGATTTCCAATTGATTCAAATAAATTGGCGAACTTGGCTAACAATCCGGTTCGCTCGGCTATTTGAAAGCCCATAGTGTGATCGATGGCATCATGGACCGCAAGTGCAATCTTGGCAGCCATGAACCCGTTGACACCCAATACTTCCTTATTCTTGACGAGTTCCGTTACGGGCAGTATCCCCCCGTCCGCCATTATATAGGCAGCCTGGATA
Source organism: uncultured Candidatus Saccharibacteria bacterium (assembly GCA_964588575.1). Lineage (GTDB taxonomy): Bacteria > Patescibacteriota > Saccharimonadia > Saccharimonadales > UBA4665 > JANWHZ01. The sequence continues at coordinate 1,242 of CAZPPY010000020.1, read as the reverse complement.
GCTTCTAGGCCAGCGGGGTCGATAGACACGCGTACGCCGCGGCGCCCCATATTCTCAAGGCTTCGCTGAGTTTCGTTGCCATTGAATTCGTATCTATCATTCCAGCCGATGATGCCTTGGTTCGGATTGCCGGCATTTGTCTTTGCAGTAAGTCTTTCCTCGATGGCTTGGCGATGTTCATCGTAATGTTCTTCCAAGTATGCCGCAAGTGCCTGGCTCATAGTATTAAATTGATCCCGGTTGATAAGCAGGGTCAGCTCTTCGTCAGTGGTGTGGGGTGCGATTGCGCAAAGCTCTTCCCAGCCCCGGTCACTGTCCGGATTCATAAAGCAGGGCATGATCTTTGCGGCAAACTGATTATTGATATGCGTCACCGCGTGCATAGGTCTGTTTAGTGGTGCCAGGGCTCGTTCGAGTGGATCCAAGTCGCTGAGGGCGTAGGTCCACCCGATGAATTTCGCAGCTTGAGCTCGTTGCTCGAGTGCAAAGATCTCTTCGGCCTCATCGAGTCTTTCGGGTGCGTTAGCTGTTTCTCTGCCGCCAACGAGCGAGACGATGGCGCCCAGGGCAATTCCCCGGTCCCGGTGCATGTCTGTCACTTCTGGTATGACGGGTAATACAACATCTTCGAATAAAGGTTCACTCATATCTGGTCCCTGCTTCTCCCAATTACGGCTTTTGAAATCATCGGGCGTGGCGCGCTTTTTGGTAATTTTCCCGACAATACATTTTTACTATATAAAAGTCAATAGCTTAGTCATTTGAAATTATCTACGGCCGTGCTGGAGATCAAATTCTTGTCGGTATAGCACGAGATAAGATAACCAGCCAGTTGCCGAGTCTGAGACCTAAGCCGTTCAGGGCTGCACTGAGGATTCTCCAACTCATCTACCACTGCCTTGCCTAAACGCCGGTTAAGTGCCGCCGATGAACTTTTGCCTCGGCTCGCGCCCTTGATTTCTCTCCAAATTCGTCGAATATTTTGATCGAGCGTCTGCATTTGTTCAATGTCGGTCGGATCGTGGTCGCTGTTATTACCTCTCTGCTGCAGGCGAGCCAAAACATGCTCAGGAGAAGTTGAAGATTCGCTACTTACATTAATCCCGGCTATAACGGTCGGTGCTGCATCGGCACCCAAAAAATCTGCAATATATTCGTCGAATCTCTGTACGTAATGCAAAGCATCTTCGTCTTCCTGGCTAAGCGTGCCCCAAACAATGCGCTTCAGATACGGGTCGGAAT
>CAZPPY010000019.1:0-14131 GCA_964588575.1 uncultured Candidatus Saccharibacteria bacterium | reverse complement strand
CGAACGCGATCACTACGACCAAAGCGGCCAGTCCAGCTCGACTTGGCTTCACACCGCGTACGCTGTATATGCCGAAGCCAGCCAGCTCATTGCTCAGGATGACGATGACTATCTGGTTGATCAGGGCGATCCTGACCATCACTTCTTGCACTAACCAGCACTCCTTTACGAGGCATAGATTACGAACATGAAAGCCATGCTTGCGGCTGTATTTCTATGAAAGAGGTTAATTAGCACTCTTGACTGCCGAGTGCCAACAGGACTATAGTAAGAACTACTATGAATGATTCTTCTTTTCCGCATATGCAATTTACGCGGCCAGCCAGTCAAGTGCTGATACCGACGGTCATCGAAAACGAAGGCCGCTACGAGCGAGCCTACGATATTTATTCACGGTTGCTGAAGGACCGCATTATTTTCCTCGGTCAGGACGTGAATGAAGCCACCGCGAATATCGTGGTTGCGCAGCTGCTCTTCCTGCAGGCGCAGGACGCTAAAAAGGACATTTTCTTTTATATCAACAGCCCGGGCGGCAGCGTGTATGACGCGCTCGCCATCTACGACACCATGCAATACGTGACGAACGATGTCCAGACTGTCGGTATCGGCGTCCAGGCGTCAGCGGCAGCCTTCTTGCTGAGCAGCGGTAAAAAGGGCAAGCGCTTCTTGCTGCCGAACGCAACCGTCATGATTCACCAGCCGTCCAGCGGTACCCAGGGGAAAGTGACCGATATGGAAATCGATCTTCGTGAATCGTTGCGCGTCAAGCAGCGTCTGAACGAAATCATGGCTGCAAATACCGGCCAGCCAGTTGATAAGCTAAAGAACGACATGGAGCGCGACTACTGGTTAACTGCCGATGAGGCCCAGAAGTACGGCATCGTCGATGGTGTTATCACCTCTCCGCCAAAGCTCGCGTAAAACGTATTGACAATTACAATGCTAAGTGGTATTATATAACGTGGTTTTCGGACCAGCACATTGTCGATCGTAGTCTCTTTGAAAGGGGACAGAAGCGGTGTATTCAGTTGACATCCAAGGGCTGTCGAAGCCAGATGTTCTGCGCGTGCTCTACAACGCTGCGTTTGCCAAGGTTTTCGCCGGCGTCCGCATGACCGATATGTCCGAGAAAGATGCCTATCACATGGTGTCCGTTTTCGGCCTGAGGCATGGCAATCTATACGGTTGTCCATTACATGTTGACATAAGCGGAACCTGGGTGGACCTAACGAAGTACCACACGCATAACGGTGATGTCGTCACACAGAACGCCATCAAGGCTATTCGTCAGCTCGCGGCAAACTGAGCGACTAAATTGTGCTCCGGCACCAGCTTTTTAGGATTCTATCCTATCGAGCTGGTGCTTTTTGTATTGTAGTAGACTATTATAATAAATTATGCTATAATATTACTCAAGTCTATGGACTTGCACATTTCTACTCTTGTGAAAGGAGAAGCTGGTGCCTTACCACATCAGCGGAAGAAGCGAGCTGATTTACATGATCAGCGAAGCAAGCGAGGCCGAAGTTTTCACTGCGTTGTACAACGCCGCGTGCTCGCGCCGCAGCCCTCGCCAAGTCAAACGAATGCGACAGCTTGCACATAACCCTGATCTTTTCCGACCAATTGAGGTTAAAGATGCTGCAGGGGCAATGTGGAAAATTCGTGACTGCTACTGGCCGTACTCTTACGTGTCATTCAGAGGAGCCTTCCTTTGGATCAGGATGGAACGGCCGTGGTGGTTGTATAGGCAAACGGGATCTGACCGAAATACTTTCGAGCTGGAAGTATCCGGTTATGACGGTCTCTATGGCAAAGGCGCAGCACTGAACGCGCTGAGTGCATACGCAGAACAGCGTGAGCTTCCTCTTCTATAATGTGCTCCCTCGGGCATCGTACTGACAGATTTATCTGTTCGTGCGGTGCCCAATTTTATTCTAAGTAGAATTATTTTTTGATTGATGTTATAAAATATTCCACGTATTACCGTGCACTTTAGTGAAAGGATCAAAGAATGGCTGCCTACATGGTCAATATTCGTGGCCTTGATAAGGCACGAGTCCTTAAGGCGCTATTTGATGCCGCGCTGCCCCCGAATGCTGCGCGGCAAACGCCGTCCTCGACAGGCACCATGCCTTTGGAAGAAGCGGCTAGGAGAATCAGCGTCAGTACATACTTCTCTGTAATTTGGGGAAAGAAGCTTGAGGTTGACCTCTCGGGCAATTCATTTGACGCCACCGGGTATGATGCGGCAAATGGCATGGGACAAGCGAAGCGAGCGATCAAAGCGCTTTACCGGCCAAAGCGCCGTTAGTATTTGTCACGGAAATACCATCCGGGCACTATTCCTGCAGTATTGTCTGCCGGCGTGGTGCCCATCTTTTTTATTCCAACACTACATGTAGCAATTATGCTTGACATGGTTGCTGAAAAGGCGCACACTCTCTTACTAAGAAGCAGTGTACGTGTTTAAGGGTAGTTTATTATTATAAATGCGTTTATCCTTAAACCTACGTAGGTGTCCTTCGCCATATACAACAATTAAATTCACCATCAACAATTTAATTTCCACGGCTATCAACACAAGCTTGTAACAACTGTAAATGTATTTGGGCTTACCTTCGCATGGGTACAGTCCTTTGCTGCTACAAGGTGTGAAGTCGACGAAAGGGGCAGGCATAACTAATGGCAAAGAGCGGTAACGCGACAAAGACCAAACTCACGCGCACGTATTTTACGGCTCGTGGGACCGATGCGCTCGAGCTTCCAAGACTCGTAGCACATCAGAATAAGTCATTTCAGTGGTTTGTCGAGGAAGGGCTCGGCGAGTTGCTCGCTGAAATCAGCCCGATCGATGATTACACGGGTGCAAAACTTACCCTGAATTTTAAAAAGTATTACTTCGGCGAGCCGAAGCTGAGCGAGATGGAAGCGCGTGAGAACAATGTGTCTTACGAGGCCCCGCTCATGGCTCGCGCCGAACTCATCAACAAAGTGACCGGCGAAGTGAAAGAACAGGAAATCTACCTGGGCGATTACCCGTGGATGACTGCCCGCGGTACGTTCGTCATAAACGGCGCCGAGCGCGTCGTCGTGAACCAGTTGACACGCTCTGCCGGCGTATTCTTTACCGCCGACCAGCACGCCGGCGGTATGCTGTACGGCGCGAAAGTCATTCCGGGCCGTGGTGCCTGGCTGGAATTCGAGACTGCTGCCAGCGGCGCGATTTACGTGAAGATTGACCGCAAGCGCAAACTGCCTGTCACGACACTCCTGCGAGCCCTCGGCGTGCCGGAAGCACGGATGCGCGAATCAATGAAGCACGTCGACACCGGTAAAGTCAGTTACCTCGATGTAACGCTTGAGAAGGACACGGCGAAGGGCCAGAACAATGCGTTGATCGAAGTCTACCGCCGTCTGCGCCCAGGCGACCTTGCGACTGTCGATAACGCCCGCTCGCTGATTGAAAACATGTTCTACAACTTCAAGCGCTTCGACTTCTCCCGCGTCGGCCGTTACAAGATCAACAAGCGCTTGAACCTCGATGTACCGAATACCGTTGAAAACCGCGTGATGCGGATCGAAGACCTGGAGGCAATCCTGGCCGAGATTATCCGCCTCAATAATACACAGGAACCAGCCGACGATATTGACTCATTGGCAAACCGCCGTATCAAGATGGTCGGCGAACTCGTCCAACGCCAGTTCCGCATCGGCTTGCTCCGTATGGCCCGTAACACCCAGGACCGCATGTCAATGAGCGACCTTGAAACTGTCCAACCCGGCCAGCTCATCAACGCTCGCCCGATAGTCGCAGCCGTCCGCGAATTCTTTGCAAGTTCGCAGCTCTCACAGTTCATGGATCAAGTGAACCCACTCTCAGAGTTGGCGCACAAGCGCCGCTTGAGCTCGATGGGTCCCGGTGGACTCTCCCGTGAACGCGCCGGCTTCGATGTCCGCGACGCGCATGCGACACACTATGGCCGCATCTGTGCCGTGGAAACACCGGAAGGTGCCAACATTGGCTTGGTGCTGAACCTGGCCAACTATGCACGCGTGAACGATTACGGCTTTGTTGAAACACCGTACCGCAAGGTCATTAATGCCATTCCAGCCAAAGATGCCGCCGGCTATATTGCGAGCGTAAACCTGGAAGACGCCAAGGGTAAAGTGATCGTCAAAGCTGGTAGCAAAATTACAAAAGACGATGCTGCCAAGCTTGCCAAAGTCGAAGGCCGCGCCACCTGGCCGGTCAAAGCTGTTGTTACGAATGAAGTCGTCTATTTGGACGCATATGACGAAGAAGCGGCCGTTATCGCCGGTGGCGGTAACGAAGTGAACGAAGATGGTTACTTTACGGCTGATCGCGTCAGTGCCCGCAAGCATTTGAAGACTTCACAAGTCGACGCGAACGAAGTAACTCATATCGACGCTACGCGGAACCAGATTATTGGTACATCCGCCGGCCTCATTCCATTTATTGAAAAGAACTACGTCTACCGCTCGCTCATGGGTGCCAACCAGCAACGCCAGGCAGTACCGCTGATTCAGCCGGCCGCTCCGATTGTTGGTACCGGCCTTGAAGGCGCGGCAGCCCGCAACACCGGTCAGCTAATGGTCGCTGATGCAGATGGTGAAGTCGTGAAAGCAACCGGCGACGAAGTGATCGTCCAGTACAAAGAAGGCAAAGTCAGCTATCGCCCGCAACACTTTGTTCGTTCGAACGAGGGCACTTCTATTAACCAGAAAGTTGTCGTTGCCAGCGGTGATCAGGTGAAGAAAGGTGACGTGCTCATCGAGGGCATGTCGGTTGAAAATGGCGAACTGGCGCTCGGCAAAGACCTGCTGGTGGCATTTATGCCATGGGCTGGCTACAACTTCGAAGACGCCGTCGTCCTGTCGCGCCGCATTGTCGAAGACGACACACTGACCAGCATTCATATCGTCGATTTCATGATTGAAGTCCGCGAAACGAAGCTTGGCCCTGAAATCGTGACCCGTGACATTCCGAACGTCTCTGAAGACACGTTGCGCCACCTGGCGGAGGACGGCATTGTCCGTATCGGCGCTGAAGTCCATCCAGGCGACATCCTCGTCGGTAAAATTACCCCGAAGGGTGAGCAGGAACTCAGTTCAGAGGAGCTACTGCTCCGCGCCATCTTCGGCGAAAAGGCCAAGGAAGTGCGCGATACTTCACAGCGCATGAGCAACGGCAAGCACGGTAAAGTTGTCGGCGTCAAAATATTCTCCCGCGAGAACGGCCATGAGCTGAAATCAGGCGTCATTAAGCAAATTCAGGTCTTCGTGGCTCAAATGCGCAAGATCAGCGTTGGCGATAAACTTGGTGGCCGCCACGGAAACAAGGGCGTTATTGCCCGCATCCTGCCGATTGAAGATATGCCATTTACCGAAGACGGTACACCTATCGATATTGTACTGAACCCGCTCGGCGTACCTTCCCGTATGAACCTTGGCCAGCTGTTTGAAGCCCACTTGGGTATGGCTGCCCGTGCACTTGATATGCGCGTCGCCAGTCCATCATTCAACGGCGTGCCGGTGAACAAGATCCAGGAATTGCTGAAGCAAGCTGGCCTGCCGGAAGACGGCAAGCAGCAGCTCTACGACGGCCGCAACGGCGAACCGTTCCTTGAGCGCACAACTGTCGGCGTCATGTACATGAACAAGCTGAACCACATGGTAGCCGACAAGATTCATGCCCGCTCGACCGGCCCATACACGATGGTGACTCAGCAGCCGCTTGGCGGCAAGGCGCAAAACGGTGGCCAGCGCTTCGGTGAAATGGAAGTCTGGGCGCTTGAGGCTTATGGTGCATCGCACATCTTGCAGGAGATGCTGACTATCAAGTCGGATGACGTCTATGGCCGCAGCAAGGCGTATGAGTCAATCATCAAGAAGACAGAGATCGTTGGTCCAAAGGTTCCGGAAAGCTTCAATGTGCTTGTCAAGGAGCTCCAGGGTCTCGGCCTGAAGGTCGATTTGCTGCATTCCAATAAAGCGATCGACGCTGAAGCCATCCTAGCCAGCAACATCAACAAAGAGGCAGAAGCTGTACCGACCATTGACGTTCCTGAAGAAGAAATTTCCGATATCGACGTCTCTGAAGACATGCCGGTAGAAGAATTTGGCATGGTTGAAGAAGGTGCCGAAAGTGAACTCGGCGGCGTTACCGCCGGCGTAACAATGGAAGAAGGCGACGATACATACGTTAACGAAGAAGGAGAGGAGGCCTAAGATGCGCAGATACGATCCAACCGGCACTGACATTGCCGACTTTGATGCCGTGCGCCTCGCAGTAGCCAGCCCGGAAGATATACTGGACTGGAGCTACGGCGAAGTCACCAAGCCGGAAACTATCAACTACCGCACCCAGAAGCCGGAACGCGACGGTTTGTTCTGTGAACGGATTTTCGGGCCGGTCAAAGACATTAACCCGCACGATGCGAAATACAAGGGTGTCCGCTCCCGCGAAGCTGCCGTTGACAAGAACGGCGAAATCGTAACTCGCAGCATTGTCCGCCGCGAGCGCATGGGTCATATTCAGCTGGCAGTGCCGGTAGCGCACATCTGGTTCCTGCGGGGCACGCCCTCAGCGATGGGGCTGTTGCTCGGTATGACGGTCAAAAACCTTGAGCGTGTCGCCTACTTTGCTGCGTACGTCATTAAATCTGTCGATTCTGAGAAGCGTAACCAGCTGCTGCTCGACCGTGAAGCCGAGTTCAATGCAGCACGCGAAGCTATCCGTATTCGTTACGAAAAGGAAGCCGAAGCCGAGAATGCCAACGTTAAAGCGCTGGCTGAGATGCGTACCAAAGAAATGAACGAGCTGGCCGAAACGTTTGAGCGCTTCAAAACACAGGTCAGCATGCTCGAGAAACTGGCACTCATCAGCGAAGGCGACTACCGCAACCTGCCTGACGAGCTGCGTGGACTCATTACTGTTGGCATGGGAGGCCAGGCGCTCAAAGAGTTGCTGGATGATGTCAACCTCAAACAGCTGATTGCCGCCTTGACTGAAGAAGCCGAAGAAGCCAAAGGCCAGCGTAAGAAGAAGATCATGAAGCGCCTGCGCCTGCTGGAAAGCATGGACCGGGCCGGCATCAAGCCGTCATCGATGTGTGCCAGTGTCCTGGCGGTCATCCCTCCGGACCTGCGTCCGATGGTGCAGCTGACCGGCGGTCGTTTCGCGACATCCGATCTAAACGACCTGTACCGCCGCGTCATCAATCGCAACAATCGCTTGAAGAAACTGATTGAATTGAATGCTCCAGAAGTCATTCGCCGCAACGAACAGCGTATGCTCCAGGAGGCAGTCGACGCCTTAATCGATAATAACAGCGCCCGCAGTGGCCGTGCCGTATCGGCAACCGGTCAGCGCCGCCGCCTGAAATCCCTGAGCGACATGCTGAAAGGTAAGCAAGGCCGTTTCCGTCAGAACCTGCTCGGTAAGCGTGTCGACTACTCCGGCCGCTCGGTGATCGTTGCCGGCCCTGAGCTGGCCATTGACCAGTGCGGTCTGCCAAAGATGATGGCGCTTGAACTCTTCAAGCCGTTTGTCATAGGTGAGCTCATCGCCCGCGACCAGGCGCACAATATTCGCTCTGCCTCACGCCTGATTGAAGCTGGTGATACCGTAGTTTGGGATGCGCTTGACGAAGTCATTCGCGGTAAGTATGTGCTCTTGAACCGCGCGCCGTCGCTGCATCGCTTGAGCATTCAGGCCTTCCAGCCGATTCTTATTGAAGGCCGCGCCATTCAGCTCCATCCGCTCGTCTGTAAAGGCTTTAACGCCGACTTCGACGGCGACCAGATGGCCGTCCATGTTCCGCTGTCTAATGAGGCACAGGCTGAGGCGCGCGACCGTCTGGCCAGCAACCGCAACCTGTTGAAACCGGCCGATGGCTCGCCAATCCTCCATATTGAGCAGGATATTGTCCTCGGCTGCTACTACCTGACATATGATCGTCCGAAGGCCGACAAGAAAGCGACCGTTTTCTCAAGCCTCGAAGAGGCACTGATGGCGCTCGACGCCGGCAAGCTGAGCCTGCAGTCATATGTCCGCCTGCCGTTCCGCGGCGAGAAGCGCGAGTCGACTATCGGCCGCATCCTCTTCAACGAAACATTCCCGGAGGACTTCCCGTACCAAGACGAACCAATGACCAAAAAGCGCCTGCAAAAGGTGATGGCCCATGTTTACTCCAAGTATGGTCAGGAACGTACGGCCGAAATCGCCGATATGCTGAAGGACCTTGGCTTCCGCTACGCCACCCAGTCGGGTTTGAGTATCGGCATGAATGACTTCGTACCGGTTGAAGGTTTGCAAACAGCTGTTGCTGAAGGCGACACCCGTGCGGCCACTATCGCTGAACAGTACGAACAAGGCTTCATCACGGAGGATGAGCGTTTCCGCCTAACGGTTGATAACTGGACAAAAGTTGAAAACCACGTCCAGGAAATGCTGGCTGAGCAGCTGCACGGCCTCGATACGACGACCGCTATCGCTATTGAATCCGGCGCCCGCGGCAATATTTCCCAGATGAAAATGTGCGTCGGTATGCTCGGTGTCTTCTCCGATGCAACCGGCCGCCCAATCGAGCTGCCGATCAAGTCAGGCTACATAGCCGGACTTGATCCGCTTGAGTACTTCACTGGTACCCGTGGTACCCGCAAAGCACTCATCGACATCGCACTGAAGACTGCCGATGCCGGTTACCTGACGCGCCGCTTGGTAGATGTCTCACAAGACGTCTTTACACTTGATGACGGCGCACTTGACCCTGGCTTCGCAATGCTTCGTGCAGATGCAGCTGAAATTGGCGTCACGTACGCCGCACGCCTTACCGGCCGCTATGCTGCCGAGGACGTGAAGGGCTATGTCAAAGCCGGTGAGCTCATTGCGCAGGACATTGCTGAAAAGATGGAAGCCGATCCAAAGATTGACGGCGTCAGGATCATGAGCGTTTTGAGCGCCAGCTCGGCTCATGGTGTTGCGCGCAAGTCATACGGAGTTGACCCGGCTACCGGTGAGCTCGTGGCTGACCGTCATCCGATCGGGGTCATTGCCGCACAGAGCATCGGCGAACCTGGTACGCAGCTGAGCCTCGACTCCAAGCACCGTTCCGGCGCCCTTGTTGCCGACGATGCAGCACAGGGCCTCACCCGTATTGAAGAGTTGTTCGAAGCTCGTACTCCAAAAGGCCAGGCATATCTGACAGAGATAGCAGGCTCAGTTAATACCTGGGAAGAAGGCGATTACTACGTCGTCCAGGTGAACGCCAACGAAAAAGCAAATGTCACATTCACGCTCGGTGAACGCAAGGCTCAGGTCGGCAGCGGTTCAGAAGTCGCTATCGGTGATGTCCTCGCGGCACTAGAAGATAATTCAGAACCAATCATTGCGCCGATCGCCGGCAAGGTGGAAGTTGCTGAGCGCAAACTCATCATTACGCCATCCCGCCAAAGCGCGGTCCGCTATGAAATTCCGGGTTACAAGCAGCTGCTTGTCAGTGATGGACAGGAAGTTGTCGCCGGCCAGCGCCTGACAAACGGTTCGATCAATCTGCAGGATCTGATGCGCTTGCAGGGTGTCGAATCCACGCAGCGTTACATCATGAACGAAATTCTGAAGATATTTGCCGGCCAGGGCCAGAATATTGCGGACAAGCACCTCGAGGTTATCGTCCGTCAGATGTTCGGCCGCGTACAAATCGAAGATGCTGGTGATTCAGAGTTCGTAACAGGCGACGTTGTCAGCAAGCAATCCGTTGCTGAAGCCAACGAAGCGTTGACTCGTGCAGGCAAACAGCCGGTCGTTTACAACCAGCTGCTGCTTGGCATCACCAAGGCGTCCCTGAGTACCGACTCGTTCCTGAGTGCCGCATCCTTCCAGGACACCACGCGCGTTCTGATCGCCGCCGCGACTAGCGGTAAAGTCGACAAGCTGTACGGCCTGAAAGAGAACGTCATCATCGGTCGTAAGATTCCGGTTGGGACAGGCGCCAAGCGCATTGGACCAGTGACCGAAGAGCCAGAAGTTGCGGCTGCAGCTTAAAACTGTTACAATTAGTACATCAATATTAATGCCTTTCGCCCCTATGGGAGAGAGCTTGGGCAAAAATCACACTTTTGCTCGCGCTGGTGAGGGGGGATATTCCCCTCTCATGAGGCCTAAGTAATCCGAGCCCTGGCGTTGGCATACGCCTCGATGCGGCAGATTACAACCATGTAAGGAGCATAAATGCCAACTATCAACCAGCTTATTCGTAAGCCGCGGGCAAAGGTGACGGCCAAAAGCAAGTCGCCGGCACTGCAGCGCATCACGAACAGTCTGAGAACAGAAAACTACGAGAAAGCCTCACCGCTGAAGCGTGGTGTCTGTGTCAAGGTAACAACCAAGACCCCAAAGAAGCCGAACTCGGCGCTTCGCAAAGTCGCGCGCGTCCGTTTGAGCAACGGCCAGGAAGTGTGGGCGTACATCGGCGGCGAAGGTCACAACCTGCAAGAGCACGCAGTAGTGCTGGTCCGTGGTGGCCGCGTACCTGATCTTCCAGGCGTTCGTTACCACATTGTCCGCGGTGCCCTTGACCTTCAAGGCGTTCAGAACCGCAAGAAGGGCCGCAGCAAGTACGGTACCAAGAAGGAGAGTAAATAATGCCACGGCATAAGACAAAAGCGCTGGTCCGCCCAGTCCAGCCAGACCGCATCTATAATTCCGAACAAGTTGCCCGGCTGATTAACCGAGTTATGCTGAATGGCAAAAAGCAAATTGCCGAACGCGCCGTCTACAGCGGCATGCTGCAGGCTGCTGATAGGCTGAAAGTACAGAATCCGCTCGAAGTATTTGAAGCCGCCTTCAAGAACATTCAACCGCACATGGAAACCCGCTCCCGCCGTGTCGGTGGTGCAAACTATCAGATTCCTTTCGAAGTCAAAGGCCAACGCCAGAACCACCTGACAACCATGTGGTTTGTAGCCGCAGCCCGCGCCCGCAAGGGAGTACCAATGGACAGACGTATCGCGGCTGAGCTCGTCGATGCCTACAACAACCAAGGTGCAGCCGTAAAGAAGCGCGAAGATATGCACAAGATGGCCGAAGCCAACCGTGCCTTTGCTCACTTCGCTCGAGGCTAATGCCGTGAGCGTGTACGAAATATTCCCCGGAAACCCCGCGGATAACCTATATCGCGGCCTGATCGGTGTTGATGACGCCGGCTCTATTGATGCGTGGAGTCATGTTGACTTCCTCGTTCAGCCGCCGGTTTCGTTTGTCAGTGAATATATTCTAAATAACGAACGTGACAACGTCGGCGTAGAGGTCAAAATGCTTGCTGCCGGCGAACAGGGAACAACTTTCTCGCTGACGCCCTTGCCCGACCAGTTCACCACTATGGATGATGAATTCCGCGTGCGGGCAACCGCAGAATCACTCCTGGAAAGCCTCGGGCATTACACGGTAGCACGTGTTTTTGTAGAGTCATTTCCAGAACCTGCTCCAGGCACAACGGACGACGAAGAGTAATAATACGAATGGACAACAATGGCTGAGAAAAAATATCCACTAGAAAAGATTAGAAATATCGGTATTATCGCGCATATTGATGCCGGTAAGACGACAACAACTGAAGGCATCCTGTACCGGACTGGCCTGAAGCACAAGATCGGCGCTGTCCATGAAGGTGAGACCACGACCGACTGGATGGCTCAGGAACGCGAGCGCGGCATTACGATCGTATCTGCAGCCGTGACGTGCTACTGGAAGAGCCACCAGATCAACATTATCGACACTCCGGGACACATTGACTTTACCGTTGAGGTGGAGCGTTCTTTGCGCGTCCTCGACGGCGCGGTTGTTGTCTTCGACGGCAAGATGGGTGTGGAATCACAATCTGAAACTGTATGGCGCCAAGCGACCAAATACGGCGTGCCGCGCATCTGTTTTATAAACAAGATCAACCAGACTGGCGGCGACTTCTACAAGTCCCTGGAGAGCATCCATAACCGCCTGAGTAAGAGCGCTTTCCCGGTGCACTTGCCAATTGGCTTTGAGCAGGGCATAAACGGCGTTGTCGACCTCATTACCATGAAGGCTTACACCTACAAGGAATTTACTGATCACGAGTTGGTTGAAGGCGAGATTCCAGCCGACATGCTTGATCAAGTTAAACGCTATCGTTCACTGCTCGTCGAAAACGCGGTCGCTGAAGACGAAAAATTGCTTGAAAAATACTTCGAAGTTGGCGAAGACGGCCTGAGCGTTGATGAGATCAAGCAAGCTATTCGCTCAGCGGTGCTATCTGGTAATTTCTTCGCCGTTACCGGCGGCGATGGCCGCGGCGTGATTGTCGAGAAAGTACTCGACATGGTTGCCGACTTCCTACCGAGCCCCGAAGACCGTGGTTCTACCTGGGGAACACATCCCAAGACCGGCGACGAAATCGAACGTACGCCAAGCGAAAGCCAACCTTTCTCGGCACTGGCATTCAAGATTAATACCGACCCATTTGTGGGCAAACTCGCTTATTTCCGTGTCTATTCAGGAAAATTAGAAAAAGGTACCTACATTTTAAACAGCACGACAGGCGAGAAAGAGCGTGTTGGGCGCGTCGTACGCCTGCAAGCCAACCAGCGTGAAGACGTTGACGTCATTGGTGCCGGTGATATTGCCGCTATCGTAGGCCTGAAGGGTACCACCACTGGCGACACCCTGTGTGACCCGAATAACCCGATTGTGCTCGAAAGCATCGTCTTTCCTGAGCCACCAGTCTCAATTGCTATCGAACCTAAAACAAAGGCCGACCAAGAGAAGATGAGCCTGGCTTTGCAGCGCTTAGCTGAAGAAGATCCGACATTCCGCATCCGCGTAGACGACGAGACTGGGCAAACGATCATTTCCGGCATGGGCGAACTCCATCTAGAAATCCTCGTTGACCGCATGAAGCGCGAATTTAGCGTCGAAGCGAACGTTGGCCAACCACAGGTTGCCTACCGCGAAACGATCCGCAAAGATGGCGTAGAAGTCCAAGGCAAATTCATCCGTCAGTCGGGTGGTCGTGGTCAGTATGGCGATGTCTGGATCCGTCTGTTCCAAAACGAAGCCGGCAAAGGCTTTGAATTTGTCAACGCCATCAAGGGCGGCGTGGTTCCTGGCGAATACATCAAGCCAGTCGAACAAGGCATCAAGGAAGCAATGGCGAACGGTGTTCTCGCCGGCTTCCCAGTCGTTGATATCCGTGTTGAGCTGTACGATGGCTCCTACCACGAAGTCGACTCCTCTGAAATGGCGTTCAAGATCGCCGGAAGCATGGCGCTCCAGGAAGGCGTCAGGAAAGCCAGCCCTGTTCTGCTCGAACCAGTCATGAAAGTCGTCGTTGTTACCCCTGAAGAATTCATGGGTGACGTCATCGGTGATCTGAACAGCAAACGCGGCCGCATCGAAAAAATGGAAGACTTGAGCGCCGGCATCAAAGAGATTACCGCCTTCGTCCCGCTTGGTGAAATGTTCGGCTACACCACAAACCTGCGCAGTATGACCCAAGGTCGCGCTAGCTCCAGCATGGAACTCGCCCACTACGCCGATGTGCCGCGCAACGTTGCTGACGCCATCGTAGCAAAATCTGGCAAGTAAATAATTGCCATTCTCGCGAAAGCCGGAATCCGAGTTCTTTAAAGGAGTATTCTTTACCCGCGAACTGGATTCCCGGCTAAGACGGGAATGACGAACGAGAGCTTGACGACTACGCCTGTTTTCGGTTACACTAACCCCTGTATTTGTGTGCGGTTTTCCTCACGCAATAATTAATACGCTTTAACGCCTAATCCTAAGGAGAAATCAGATTTATGGCAGGAACATTTAGCCGCGCTAAGCCACACGTCAACGTTGGCACAATGGGTCACGTCGACCATGGCAAGACAACACTGACTGCAGCTATTACTATGGTGCTTGCAAAGAAGCTCCCGAGCGATGTCAACAAACCAGTTGCATACGATGAAATCGACAAGGCGCCTGAAGAGCGCGCCCGCGGTATTACCATCGCTACGTCTCACCAGGAGTACGAGAGCAACAAGCGCCACTACGCGCACGTCGACATGCCTGGTCACGCCGACTACGTCAAGA
>CAZPPY010000018.1:0-14595 GCA_964588575.1 uncultured Candidatus Saccharibacteria bacterium | reverse complement strand
TCTGGCCTGGGCGCTGTTGATTTGGTTGTCGTTGCTTCGGTCTGTTTGGCTGGAGTTTTGCTGTCGTTGCCGGTGGCGCCAATGATGATAGGGAGAAGTATCAGGCCGAGAATAACGCTTAGGACTTTGTGCCGCTGAAACCAGTTTTTCTTTTTGGTATCGGTAGCCTCTGACATATGGCCGGGCCTCCTTGCCCCTGTTAGCAGGCGCCCGAAATAAAAAATGGACACCGTGCAGGTGTCTTACGCCATTCGCAGCAAGGTTTTGCCCTAACTGTTTGCACGATGCCCAATTTTGGGCAAAACGTGCATCAAAGAAACACATCTACTTTGCTGCGATGTTAAGCGTAAGACAAGGGCATTGTATCAGAGGTGTTCTAACTAGGCTACCTGTTTTGTGCGTCTCCGGATCTCACCCTGACTTTGAAGGGTGGTAATGAATTAGCGCGTTGCTTGGCGTCAGCAGCCGTGATAAGCCATTCCTGCAGCTTTCCACCAATGTGCCAACTGGTTTTCGGGTCACGTTTCATCATGTCCTTTTCTTCGAGCGCTGCGCCGAGAAATAGATTGTCTGTAGCAATTTCTATAAGTTCGAGCTCTTCGTCGCTTGACTCAAGACCCTCAACACCAGCTTTGCCCGACCGTAACAAATAGTCAGTAATCGCCTTTGTACCGATGGCGTGGTAGTGCGAAAAATTCTCGGTACTTACTACGCCACCATCAAGCTTAATCGCGGATATCTTAAACTCGTGCGTCTCATCATCATAGCCAGCAATCATAACCTCGCCAGATTGCCTGCTGTCAGCTAAAAGAGCATTCAATATGTCTCTGGTAAAATGCACGGCGTCGCTAAAACGATTATTACCGCACCTAAAGTACATATTGGTCATGGTCGCAAGTACTGTAAGTGCTTGACGATGAAACGATCCGGCGGCAGATATAACGGCTGTACGGGTCAATTGAAATATCTTTTGCTGAGTTATAGTTTCCTCGACAGCGACTTCGTTGTCTTTGGTCTGGGTGCTATGGATACCCAGGCTATCTGATTTAACTAGTATGCCATCCTTGAACTTCGCAGCTACTACCAGCGTCATAAGCTCACATCGCCGCTTAGTCTTAATGTAGGTTGTGGGGAGGATGTCATTCGGATCGTATTTGAAAGCTGTTTTATTCATCGCCCACCTTTCCGGCAGGCAAGCCTATTATAGCAGCTCCATGACGTGAGGGTACAGTCGCCTATTTATACCAATACAGGAAAATGCCGTGCTCAACCATTGCGGGCTTGACCTGCTCTATCTGAAAAGCAAAGCTGGCAACTTTAATTGGCCTATATGGATATTGCATAATTTTTTTGTGCAATTTGCTCATATATCGCGGCAATATAAAGCCGAAGATACCTTGCGCTTCTGGCCACTGCGTGCGCCAGTAATCACCGCAAACGACCCGCACTTGCTTGCCATAGCGCCGGGTCCGCAGCCAGGCTATCAACGCCATGATGGGATTCAACTCATAGCCGATACAGGTGATGCCCCGCTTTGCTGCGGCAACCATTACCCTGCCGTCCCCGCAACCCAGCTCAAGCATTGTTTCGCCCGGCTTCAGTTCGAGAAGATCAAGTGCCGTTACGAGTTGTGGTCGGAGTGTTGGCAAAAATGGTGCTCCGAACAATACAACAAATCCAAAACACAGAACCACGGTTAGCACAACCAGAAAAAGTATATCGGCTAGCATACAGACTACTCTATCTTGTGCTTCGTAATCGTATTTTCAGCCTTTTTGAGATAGTCACGAAGCTGTGCAATCAGTTCCTGGCCGCGTTCAAATTTCACAATCGTTCCATCAACGTCAGCGTTTTCGCTCTGCATGTCAGCCAAAAGCTGCGTGAGCTCCGCCATCATTGTTTTGTAATTCTGCTTCTCAGCCATATTGCTCCTACTGTATTGATGCGTCAATGCTGCCATCGGCGAGTTCTATGTTTACTATATCACCCGCATGTACTGTCGCCTGCCGCCGGACTAGCGTATGGTCTTTCCGCACAATTGCATAACCGCGCTGCAGTACAGCCCGTGGGTCCAGCGCATGTAGCAGCACCTCGGCGCTGTTTAGCTGATCGCGCGAACGTGCCAGGATTGCATCAAGCGAATGCTGCATGTCACGCTCGCAGTGCGATAATGCCTGGCGAGCCGTCTTCAGTGACGCGAGTACTGATTCGTGCAGACCATGCTCCAGATGCTGTAGCTCGCGCTCCACATTCTTTCGGTCCGGGACTAACAGTTCGGCCGCATTACTCGGCGTACTGGCGCGCTGGTCCGCCGCCAGCTCAGCCATACTAATATCAATCTCATGCCCGATTGCTACGAGTGTCGGCACGCGGCTAGCTGCAACCGCACGCGTCACCTGTTCGGTACTAAATGCAAATAAATCTTCCGGGCTGCCGCCGCCGCGAGTCAGGACCAATACCTCAGGCGGTGTCGCTAATTGATTAAAGTATTCAATTGCGGCCACAATTTGCTGTGGCGCAGCTTCACCCTGCACCTGAACGTCAGCACAGGTGATGGCGGTACCGCGCCAGCGCGCATCCAAAATCTTCATAAAGTCAGCGTATGCTGCCGATTCTGTCGAGGTAATGAGCCCAATACTTGTCGGGGGATACGGGAGTGGCCGCTTGCGCTCCGTATCAAACAAGCCTTCTGCTGCGAGTTTTACTTGCAGCAGCTCAGCCGCTCGGCGAATCGTGCCCTCTCCCTCCGGCCGTATGTTTATAACCGTCACACTAAACCCATATAGCGGGTGCAGGCGCGGCATGCCGCGGACACGGAGCACCATACCGTCTTCTAGTGGCCCCGATAGCTGAAATACAGTCCCGAAAAAGCGCACCGTTGCTGTTTCGTCCTTCAGGTCAAAATACACCCAGCGATTTTTACTGACGCGGAAATTTGCCAGCTCACCGCGAATCGTAACATTCGGATACGCATACTCAAAAGTTTGATTAACGAGCGCGACAAAGTCACTAACGTTCAGCACAACATCACCGAACCCTTCGGCGTCAGGCATCCCCGTCAATCACTTCCTGTTGAGGGCGGCGTAACGTCCGATGATACAGAAAATATCCAGGCGGCAACTGCAACACTGTATTCAGTACCCGATACATGATCGTCACCGGCAGACTGAGCTGTGCCGGTACGCCGGCTGTTGCCAAGACAGCCGTCATGAGCGCCTCGTACACGCCTACGCCGCCAGGCAGTACCGACACCAGGCCAGCAAAGTTCGCCACCGAATACGCGAGAATAACAGCGCCAATATTGACCCATGAACCGAAGGCAATATAAACGACATATATCGCCAGTATCTCTGTCATATTTGCCGTAAAGGCCCACCAGAAAGGAGATTTCAATTCGTGCGAGTGGGACCGAAGCAATAAATAATCCTGGTGAAAATCTTCGAACACTGCACGGGCTTTGCTCACGTTAATAAAATCTGCGTGATGCAGGCGCAGTATGCGAAGGATGCGGTTCAGGAGGATCGTTGTACCGGTAAAGAACGCATGGATGCGCGCCTGGCTACCGATAACATAGGCAAAGATTGCCGTGCCGAACAGAATCATCATCGTCAGGACGCTACCAATCAAAATGACAATATCGCTCACCCGTCCAGTAATTGCCAGCATAAAGATACCAAAGAACAACAGCAGCTCGAACGACACGAACAATAAAATAAGCTTCATTGTCTGTACGAGTGCCGCGCGCGTTGCCTTCACGCCATATTCACGCAAACGAAAACCAAGATACGAAATGCCCGACACGCCGCCGCTCGGAAAGACATGGTTCACAAAGTTCAGTTCTACCGAAACTTTCAGCAGGCTCCAGTACGAAATTTTATCACCCACGGTTGCAAGTAGCCGCTGATAAAGCTTTGCTTGTGCATGATAATTCAACGCCTCAACCGGTATAAGCAGCAAGAGCACCCATGCGTTCACCTTCATCAAGTTATGAAGTGTTTCAGCCAATTGATGCCTGATAGCAAACGCCAGAATGATGAGCGCCAGAATCGTCGTAATATTGAGAAGCAATTTCCAATTGCGCTTTATGTACGCCCTGATCATTTGTTTTATTATACCGAAAATTATGCACTCGTCTGTATACTGAAGGCAGATGGATGATAGCATTGCAATCTTGGGACGCCAGCCGGCGCTTGGTTTGGCAGAATTAGAAAGTTTGTATGGTGCCAATAAGGTAACTGCCGTTCGTGACGGCGTCGCGCGTATTGCAGTCATGCCCTGCTCTATCGATTTTTCCCGGCTTGGCGGTACCGTCAAGCTATGCAAAATGCTCACAATTCAGGAGACAACCGACTGGAAGCAAATTGAAAAATTCCTGATCACTGTCAGCCCCGTGCAGAGCCAAAAAATGCCCGAAGGCAAAATGCACCTCGGGCTGAGCGTTCATGGTTTTCAGATTAGTCCACAACAATTACTGGCGACCGGTCTCAATATAAAGAAAGCTATTCAGAAGCAGACCGGCCGGACCGTTCGCCTTGTACCGAACAAAACAAACGAGCTCAACACCGCCCAAGTTATTCACAATAAACTGACAGGCAGCACTGGTTGGGAGCTGATATTTATCCATGATGGCGACAGGACTATTATCGCCCAAACACTATTCGTTCAGGATATCGAAAGTTACGGCGAGCGCGACTACGGCCGGCCGAAGCGTGATCCACGCGTTGGCATGTTGCCCCCGAAATTAGCACAGATGATCATCAACCTGGCGACCGGCCAAGCTGAATTTACTGCCATGCAAGAAACACTGTCAGGCGACATGTGCCTCAAGCCGGAAGATGACAAAAAAATGCATGATGAGCGCGGTGGCACAAGAGTGCTTGACCCCTTTTGCGGGACAGGCGTGATTCTACAGGAAGCACTGCTCATGGGCTACCAGGCCTATGGAACTGACCTAGAGCCGCGCATGATTGACTACACCCGCACAAATCTTGAGTGGCTTGAGGGTAAACATGCAGTCACCGAGTATATACTAGTGGCCGGTGACGCTACCACGCTTCAGTGGGACCAGCCAGTTGCTATGGTTGCGTGCGAAACATATCTTGGACGCCCGTTCACAGCCGCGCCATCCAGTGAGATACTGGCGCAGACCATGTCCGACTGTGGACTAATCCTCAAAAAATTTTTACGAAACATACATGATCAACTACAACCTGACACACGTCTCTGCCTTGCCGTTCCCGCCTGGCAGATCAGGCCAGGTATATTCAAGCACCTACCTCTGGTTGACCAGGTAGAAGAGTTGGGTTATAATCTAGTACGATTTGAGCGCGTGCGAAATGAAGACCTGCTCTACTATCGAGCCGACCAAATCGTCGCGCGCCAGTTATTAGTTTTAACAAGAAAATAATCTGTTGCTTGAGACTTCTTCTTGTGAATGCAATACAAGGAAAGACCGAGCAGCACAGCGAGCCGTATTTGTAATACGATGAGCGAGCAGCGCAGGCCTTGACGCCATAATGCGCCGCAAGAAGGAGTCGAATATATGTCACATGTAAAAGCAGGCGGTACCGCCAAAAACGTCCATGATAGCCCCGGCCAACGCCTCGGCGTAAAGCTATTTGCTGGCCAGAAAGTAAAGACCGGCCAGGTCATTGTCCGCCAGGTTGGCCTAACCAAGCGGAACGGTAAGGGCACGAAGCGCAGCAGCAATTATACGATCCATGCCATCAAAGACGGCGTCGTCGCCTTCAAGACCCGTCGCGTCCGCCGTTTCACCGGCAAGACAGTCCGCCGTAGCGAAGTCACCGTTGAGTAGGTTTTAGAGAATACACCGAGTAAATCCTATTAAAAAAGCCAAAAACTTGGCTTTTTTAATTATCCTACAAGTATCAAATAGGGTTTTCGAAATCGAACGAAAATGCGCCAGAGCTATTACTCCCACCAATATCGTGTGCCAGCTTGGCCAATGCGACCGACGACGGCCTTGACCGCGCTGGAACCCGCATGGAGGATCTTTCGAGCTACAGAAGGTGCTTCATTGTACAATATCGTCAACTCTTCGCGCTCATATCCTTCGCCGGCATCACGGAGCTCTTTGCCTTTCGGTGTCGGGCGACTAATCGTATAGGTTGTACCGCCTCTGTGCTGAACCTGGATATCGCGAACACCGTGGGGGTCTTTTACTGTTACTGATGCATACGGCCCTTCATCTGATACAAAGAGTACGCCACGAGGTTCAGAGGCGGCATCCTTGCGCATGGATTTTGGACGATGCCGTTTCGCAACATGCTCGTATCGCCTGTCGATAGCTCGACGGCCATCCGCCAGGACCAATGCTGCCAATGGAGCAATCCCCCGCTCCGCATTACCGGTACGTACGAAGAGTAGGGCCGATGGCGCCCATTTTCCAGCCTCGGTCGGGTGTGGCCGGAGAATCGCTGCCGATAATACTGGATAAGGACGTTCGTCGAGATTAAAGGTCGCCCATTCATCGAGGCGTTGTAGATCATCAGGGTGAATGCATTCGAAAACAGCAGATAAAAACGCATGCCTGCTCGGTCCGGTTACGATCGGCATAGAGCCATCAACTGCTACACTGGCGCCTGTTTCCAGCGCCGTTTGTTGTACGGCATTATACATGCGAAGCTCTTCAGGACAGGATTGTTGTACTACTCGCTCAGCCGCAGCCGGCGCATAACTAATAGACGCCATAACAGATCTCCAAAAGATTTCTACTTTACTCTGCAGTGGCGTGGAAGTCAAGCAAAGTATACAATTCTATATAGAAAGAGTCAGCTCAGGGCGTTTAGAAATATTCGCCCAAGCTCAGTTCGGCGACTTCTGCCTGGCTCAGGGGCGTACCATCACTGTGCCACCACTGACGATTCTGGGTGGTTTGTATAAGTGTATCCTCCTGGCCACGCTCACCCGGCAACAAGTAGCGTACATCGTGCTCTTTCCATATCTGACGTGTATTGCTGTTATTTGCAAAAATTTTATTGGCAAGGAGCAGATTGGCAGCATATATAGGATTCTCGGTACCACGCACATCCAGAAGCGCGTTGAATATTTGATAGGACCCATCACTAGAGGATAATCGTTGCACTAATTCGACACCACCACGGCCATCTATATTCGCAAGAGCGTTCACGACAGTGCGGAGCGGCGTACCCTCGCTGACCATCTGGGGTATTGCGGCCACGACAGCGTCAAAGCCTTCCTGCTGTGCCCGCCTCTGCAACACTGCCTCTAGCGGCTCTGGCTCAGCTGTCTTTTCCTGACTAGAAACCGCGTCATTTGAAAGGTTCTGATTGGCTGGCTGCTCTATAGGTTGGTCCACTGCCACCGCTAAAGTGCTCAAATCTGCTGCTTCAGTAGTGACCGTATTATCCGTACGCTCAATGCGCTGTCCATTTGCATCAAATAATGACTCGGCTACAGGCGTGTCTCCGCTAACGGCAGCATTATCCACCGGCGCACTTTCTGTGCTACGATCATCAGACTCTGAAGCCTCCGACAAGCTTTGTGTTAGCTCGGCTGCGTCCAGCGCATTCGCTCCGATAGCTCGTTGCATGGTATATAAGCCCTCACCTTCCTCTACATCTCTGATAGATGACTCGGCAACAAGTCGTGTACTGGTCGGTACGATTTGGTCAGACTCAACAGCCGGCACATCTGTGCCACCCGCGCTGTCTTCGTCAGGCACTTGTGCTTGCATGAGTTCGTATAGGGGCACACTCTTGACCAAACGATGCTTTTGACCAGCCGCTGGCTGGATCTGTCGGATATTAACCCAAGCATTACCCTGATAAGTCATAGGGTCAGTGCCAGGGTTAAAGATACCATCGATACCGACAACTTCCCATCCACCAACGTCCACTTTCTTATTCCCCTGCTCATCCCGTCCTGACCGCTCAACATTGAACTGTCCATTGACAAGCCCAAGCTGTTCAGCCGGTGTTGGCTGATGCTGAGCCTGTTCTTCTTCGGCTGGTATATTCATCGCAGCGTGATCCGGAAATTCGTGTGCTGACATAATTAAACATTAGCATAATATTGGATAACTCGCAATAGTGTTGAGTAGTTGCCGGCTACTTATGCTTGGAGACCGAGATGATGCTTGATGCGCTCGATAACGTCGGCAATGACAACCTGAGATTTGACAAGATAGTCGTCTACGCCGAGCGACTCAGCACGCTCCTTGTCGCTATCCTGGCTCAGCGCAGTTAGCATAATGATCTTGAGATTAGCCGTTTCGGGAGTATTCCGGAGAATATCGAGCACATCGAAACCGCTGACTTTCGGCATCATAATATCGAGTAAGACGAGATCGGGCTTATAGCTGAGTGCGGTTGCCAGAGCATCTTCACCGTTTGTTACCCGGCGGACATCGAAACCTTCAGCTTCGAGCCGCATCTGGTATACATTGGCGATTGCGTCATCATCCTCAACGAGCAGAATGCGTTTCCCATGAGCGCCTGCCGTGCTGCCGGTTTGTTCCATACTGTTTACGCTATCTCATTTCACGTTTTTTTGCAACGTCTGCGGCGGCGGCAATGAAGCCATCGAACATTGGGTGCGGCCGGTTTGGCCGTGATTTGAATTCCGGATGGAATTGGCTTGCCAGATAGTATGGGTGATCGATGCCCTCAATCACCTCAACCAGGTTTGTCCCTGGATTGCGGCCCACGGCTCGAATCCCCCAGCTCTCATATTGGTCGACGTATTCCGCCGTGCACTCATAGCGATGACGATGGCGTTCAACAATGTTCGTAGCTCCATATGTCCTGGCTGCCAGGCTGCCGGGGGCCAGGTCACAGTCGTAATTACCGAGACGCATCGTGCCGCCGGTACTTTCCTTACCCTTTTGGTCTTCCATGGTGGCAATAACCGGATACGGCGTCTCTGGATTGACCTCGGTCGTGTTGGCGTCGATTAGCCCATGCTTACGTGCCGCGGCGATAACTGCCATATGAAGGCCGTAGCAGAGGCCAATATACGGAACCTTGTGTTCGAGTGCATAGCCAGCCGCACGGATCTTTCCTTCTACGCCGCGCGAGCCGAAACCGCCCGGCACCACGATTCCATCGACAGCTGATAACTCTTTGGACAGTTCTTCTTCGCCGGCTGTTTCCAGCTTTACGGCATCGATCCAACGTATATCAACGGCGACTTCATTCGACCAGCCAGCTGCCTTCAGAGCCTCGAAAACGCACATGTACGTATCGGCGTTATCCAGATACTTCGCGACAATTCCGATTTTCACGGTATGGTCGTACTGTTTGACTGCCTTCGCGACGAGCTCGCGCCACGCGTCCATCTTCGGTTTATGGCCGTCAAAGCCGAGACGCTGCAGGATAACATCGCTAATACCCGACTCCTCGAGTGTCAGCGGTACCTGATAAACCGTCGCTGCGTTCGGCAACAATACGACGGCATCTTCTGAAACCCCGCAAAACATGCTGAGTTTGCGCTTGGCGGAAATCGACGCCGAACCTTCACTGCGGGCAATCAAGATATCGGGCGAGATTCCAAGGCCGCGCAAGTCGCGGACAGAATTTTGCGCCGGTTTGGTCTTGGTCTCCTGGCTGGTGCCAAGATACGGCAGATAGACTACATGCATGAACAGGCAATTTTCCATGCCTGCTTTCATGGCAAACTCGCGGATGGCTTCGATAAATGCCGAACTTTCGTAATCGCCAACCGTACCACCAATTTCAACGATATGGACATCAAAGCCCTCGCCGGCGCTCGCAATATACCTTTGAATTGCTTGCGTCACATGTGGAATGATCTGTACTGTCTGGCCTGCATACTTGCCAGCCCGCTCATCTTCAATGACCTTCAAGAGAATCCGGCCTTGCATGATCGAGCTCTTCTGCGTCAGCTCTTCATCGACAAAACGCTCGTAGTGGCCGAGGTCGAGATCGGTCTCGGCACCGTCTTTGGTGACGAAACATTCGCCATGCTCGCGCGGATTTAGCAATCCGGCGTCAACATTGAGATATGGATCACATTTTTGGAGGTTAACTTTGAGCCCGCAGGCCTTTAAGAGATTGCCGACCGAGGCGGCAGTGATACCCTTTCCTAATCCAGAAAGCACACCGCCAGTAACAAAAATATATTTGGTTTCGCCAACCACCGAAGACACCTCTTGTTTCTTTCCCATGTATCTTATTGCAAAGCACCATGGAAAGTCAAACCTAAAACCATTGTGATTTTAGCATTAGCAAAAAAGAAGCGTGAACGATTATTTACTCAGATATGCTTCGGCAGCTTGCAGCTGGGTGTCATTGCCGGCCTTGCTCTGATCGGCAGTCATCCCGACAATCTGGTCAGGCGTAATGCCCTTCTTATTGATATTCTGCCCGTTCGGACGGTACCAGCTGGCAACGGTCACTTTCAATTCACTGCCGTCGCTAAAGTTAATCAACTGTTGGACGACACCTTTACCGTAGCTTTTTTCACCAATCAACTGCGCTGCGCCATTATCATGCAGTGCGCCAGCAGTAATTTCACTGGCCGACGCGGAGCCGTCGTCGATGAGCACCGCAGTGGGGATGCCGGACAAGATATCACCGCCGTTCGATGCGTACGTTTGGTCGCCGCCAGTTCCCTTCTCTGTTACAACCGTCTTGCCAGCCGGCAGCCAAAGGCTGGAGACGTCCACCGCTGCATCAAGCAAGCCGCCCGGGTTGCCACGCAGGTCCAGAACGACACCTTTTACATTTGCTCGTTTGAAGGAGGTGGCCGCCTGCCGTGCCAGGGTCGCCGTGTCGTCAGAGAATGAAATGATCTGCATGTAACCAATATTGCCATCAAGAATGCGGGAACTAACACTTGGAATTTTTATATCATCCCTGGTAATCGCAAATGTCAGATTGTCAGTCTTGTTGCGCAGGATTTTGAGGATAACGGTCGTACCCTTCGGTCCGCGGATTTTGCCTGCGGCTACATCCGGCGACATGCCGCTGGCGCTTTCACCGTTGATACTTACAATTACGTCTTTTGCCTGCAGCCCCGCACGGTCAGCCGGAAAGCCCTTGATCGGCGATACAATGATCAGGTTGCCGGCGTCATCTTTGCCGAGAACAGCGCCGATCCCGGAAAAGGAGTTATTAAGCTGTGAGGCAAACTGCTTTGCCTGATTCGGGTTGAAATATTCGGTGTACGGATCTTTTGTAGCCTCGGCCAGGCCTTCCTTCAGCCCGTCAAGAAGCTGGCTTTCGGTCAGCTTGCCGTCGTAGTTATTCTTCAAGGTATCATAGATGGCACTCACGCTTGAATAATCCAGCTGAGCCGGGAGTGTTGTGTTCTGGCTACTCGCTGTTGGCATCATCTGAATACGCCCACTACCCACTCCAAGACCAAGCGAAAAAATAATCAGTGCTCCCAGGGCTCCAGCTCCGAGACGGGGGACCCAGCTGCTAGATAACCATGTGCGAATTTTTTGCATGTGTGTTCTATGATTCCTGTTCCGAGTGCGCAGCCCAGGCAGTGCACTACCCTCAGTTAGTATTGTCTTTAATTATACCTGACGAAACTTGTAAGGAAACTGAGAATAGCGTTGTCCTAGTACCAGGAACGCCACTGAGTCGAAAACCGGCCGGTCAATTGCTGGTTATATTGCGAAACATAAATTTGATTACCGCTCACCTGCTCGACGTACATGGCATGCCCCCATGTTCCAGCAGTACTGATCGCTACGTCACCTGGTTGCGGTGTCGTATAGACTGGAATGCCGGCATTGCGGGCGGCGTTGACCCAATCTTTGGCGTTACCCCAGAAGTACGGCGCGCCGCGGCCGGAGTAAGCGACCGCCCATGCAGTATATGAAACACACTGCCGGGTACAATAACCCCACTGGTCTGGACCATCGCCGTCAACACAGCCGGGCGCCGTGCTCATACTGAACGGATAGTTCGCGTACGGATATGAACCGTTGATCGGATCTCGCTGGACTGCACCTGGAAAACGAATAAAGTAATACGCAGCACTGAGATCATTCGCTGCTCGCTGGGCGGCAATCAGCGCGTCAAGCTTCTGCTGGTTCTGTGCTACCTGGGCGTTATATGTATCCTGTTGGGACTGATTATACGCAAGCATCTGTTGTTGTTCGGCTTGGGCAGCGGCCAGCTGGGACTGCTGCGTCTGCTCGCTACTCAACAATTGATCAACTTGCGCCTTCTGATCGGCAAGTTCGTGCTGCAGTTCAGCAATTTGTGCCAGCGTTTGCTGGATTTTATTCTGAATCGCATTGTTGTACGTCGCGGCATCGACATAGCTGCTCAGGCTTTTGCTGGTTGCCAGCATTTCCACTGTACTCATCTGTCCGGCAACGTACATCGCTTTGAGCGTTTCACCAAGCATCTGCTTTTCATAATCCAGGTGCTGCTGGGCAGCTACAATCTGAGCTTGCAGGTCGGCCTGCTTGGCCTGGTTCAGTGCAATCTGCTGCTGGATGCTTGCTATCTGCGCATTGAGTTTATTGATTGCATCCTGATAGCTCGTTGCCTCATTCTGAAGCCCTGCCAGCGTGTTGCTATCGTTGGTAATTTGCTGTTGGCAGTCAGTAATACTGACACAAGATGCCATAACTTTCATCATCGATGCTGACGCACCGCTCACGACGACGAGTACGACAGCCGCAAGAATCGGCGCTTGCTTGAGCCGGCGTGCCAAGGGCGACAGAAAACTTTTCATTTTTTGCATATTGGTTTTGGTTATACCTGACCTTAGCCTACCATATTTGGCCATTGTTGTACACTACCCTCGCTTGTTCACTACTGATTATTGACTTCTCTCAGATCTTGGTTTTCGGGTTTATCGGATTTGCTACTTTGTCTTGAATTTGAGATACCGCCGGGTCGCAATTACTGAAGAAGCGGCACCAATAACTATACCTACGCCCAACTGCAGTGTCAAAAGCATTAGAAAATTGTCATAGAAATAACTGTTTGCATAGGTGATGTCCAGCAGACCGAAGCTACTCGCTTGCAAAGCCGATGAAGCCACGACGAACAAGACATCCAGGATCGCCATGGATATCAGCGCCGCCAGGATGCCATAAATGACACTTTCGACGACAAACGGCCCGCGAATATAGGATGTGGTTGCGCCGAGTAAACGCATAATGGTGATTTCATCGCGACGGTTGAATATCGCCATTTGGATAGTATTGAAAATGATCAGCATGGAGACGAGTGCGAAAATCGCCACAGCGATGATACCCACCTGCTTCAGCACATTCGTCGCATGGGCAATCTTGTCGATGGCAGCCTTGCGGTCGCCAGAATACGACGTGCCGGCCTGCGGATCCTCCAGCTGTGTCGTTGATGGCTTCGAAAGAAGTGATTGGACCTGGTCGATCTTTGCCGGATCAACCGGATCAACCTGTATCGATGCCGGCAACGGATTGCCGGTTTCATTGATAGCTGTCAGCAAGTCTTTATTATTGGCGTTTGCCGCCTTGTACTCCGCCAGTGCCTGATCTTTCGAGACATAGGCAACGCCCTTCACTTCCGACAACCCGCGCAATTGCGTCATGAGATCGTTCCGTTGATCAGTTGTGACGGCATCATTCAGGTAAATCGAGATATTGATCTTGTCTGCAATCTGATCAATGGTGTGATTCAAGGTCACGCTGGTCACTAATGAAAACAGCACGATCGTCAGCGTAACAACCATAACGGCAACGGCGGCAACCGCCAAGCTGGCGTTCCGCATGAAGTTCACGGAACCCGAGTGAATGATTCGCGATACTGTTATAAATTTCCGTTTCATACTGCCTTTTCGGGGAATTATGCGTTGTACTGTGCGTTTGCCCGGTCGCTAACAACTTTGCCATACGCCAGCGTCACGACACGGCGTTTGAGTTTGTTCACGATCCCCTGGTTGTGGGTAGTCAAAAGTACCGTCGTGCCATATTGGTTGATCTTCTCCAGCACGCGGATAACATCCCAGGCATGCTTCGGGTCGAGGTTGCCGGTTGGCTCATCGGCAATCAGAATTTTTGGCTGCCGAGCGATAGCACGCGCAATCGCCACCCGCTGCCGTTCACCGCCAGAAAGTTCCAGCGGCATACGCTTATCCTTGTCCGTGAGATTGACAATATCCAGCACGCGCGGCACCGTGTGCATAATCTCGTGGCGGCTCATGCCGACAATCTCCAGCGCAAACGAAACGTTCTCAAATACCGTCTTGTTCGGCAATAATTTGAAGTCCTGGAACACCACGCCGATTTTTCGGCGCAGCAACGGAATATCACGGTCTTTTAATTTGTCATAATCTAGCCCGCCGATAATGATTTTGCCGCTGGTCGCCCGCTCTTCGAGCGTCAACAGGCGCATCAGCGTCGTCTTGCCGGCACCACTTTGCCCGACAATAATTACGAATTCATTCGGCTCGACATGGAGACTGATGCGGTCGAGCGCAGTACCTATATTCTTGTTATAGGTCTTGGTTACCCTGTCCAAAAGAATCATTGCTCATATAGTATAGCATTACGCTTGCGGCTGTCGCCAGACGAGTCCTGCCGTTACTATTCGACTGATGCAATAAAGAAATAAATCGTGACAAGAGGCTGGAGAGCAAATG
>CAZPPY010000017.1:0-14932 GCA_964588575.1 uncultured Candidatus Saccharibacteria bacterium | reverse complement strand
GCCGTAAAGCGGCAACTCACCGATGAAGCGCGTGGCTTCACCAGGCTGACTCTTGGAGTGAACCGTCAAGTCAAACTGCACCGGATCATAGCGACCCTTATATTCAGTGCCGCCCGCATGGGTGACATGAACAGGCCAACTGATAGTTCCAACAACGATGCGATCGCCAAGGCGAAGTGGGTCGGATGTAAGCGAATCCGAGTCAGTGTCATCCACTTTAATGTCGTAATAAACATCAAAGTCGTCGTAGCCTAGGTTGGGAGACCCGGAGCCACGGCGTTTGGGGCCAAGCTGGATCTCCGGCACCCGCCCGCGTTCGGCGAGGGATGTCAGGCCTGCAAGCAGGCGTTTGTGCAAACCAGGCTGGGCTGGATTCACACCGATCAGCGTCGCCACATCGAAGTCGGTCACATTTGGCATGGTAAAGAACCCCTTCCTAACGGAGTATGGCTCTGAACTTCAGAGACTAGAAAATAATATAATAAAAGTAGATTTTTATCAATACCTATACAGCGTTGCTGTTATTTACCACCATAAAGAGTCAACAGCGTCGAAAGCTTCATCGCTGCGCTACCGGTAGCCACTGCTATCTGCGATAGACGCAAGAGCGGACTCTCCGAACGGCTCGCAACCACCAATGCATCTTCCACCGTTAGGCCCGTTTCTTCACACAGACGAGTTATAACACCACGGGCAAAATAGTAGTTCGCCGTTGCCACACGTACGGCATCGACCAGCACGGAACGCTCTGACTCTTTGAGCTCAAGCTCTTTCGAGGGGTCATTACCACCGTGATCTGAAACTTTTGCCGCCAGCTCACCAATTTGCCGGCTGGTGCCTGGACCGACAACTGCGGGCTCAAGTTCCATCATCGCTGTGGTAAGTGTGTTCAGAGCAAGCGAACACTCGTTTTCAGATTCCAGTACAATGCCACCTTTGTCGTTTGGACGCATATACTCTCCCTCTGGTTCTAATTAAGAATTAATAATACTGTATAATGTGTTTACTACCCGCGTCAATATTTTTGGCAATCAGCCTGCTATGTGAGGCACTGCACAACATCTTACTATTTTACTTGGCATGAATAATACAAATGAGGTCATCGTATATACGTACCCAACCCGGGAATTATCCGGAGATGAAGAGGCGGCGTATGGGCGCGCTCCTTATACGTACCGGCGGATCGCGGCGATTGAAAGTACACGCGGCCAGGTTGTATGCCGCGGCATAGGACAAATCGCGCTTACCCCTGAGGTCCTGAGACTTGGCAGCGCCGATCAGGCCAATCGTTTCAAACAATATTTTACAGATACGATCGTGCCGAACGACATACGTCTGCGCGGCAGCAAGGTACGGCCGGAAGCCGATTATAACTGTCACGGATTTGCAGAGGCGGTCGCTGGCGATGGCGTCAGCCGTCCTTACCGAGAGGCGATTGACCGGGTAGAGGAACGGCGGGCAAGTTGCCGGGATTTACGCGGACGCCTGGCGGTCGGTGCGCTTGGTTTCGTACTATGCCACCGCGGCCAGCCTGAAATATTGCATAGTTTTATCGGGCTTGGAGAACACACGAACGAATGCTTGAGCGTCCTCTGCATCGGCGGTCCGGTTGCCATTGCGTCCTACCAAAGTATGAGGGACGACTACATTACCCTGCTACCGCAACTAGTCGCGCTACGTGATGATACATAGACTCCTACTGGTCCGAACACCAAAAAGAACCTCCGATATTGGAGGTTCTTTCTGTCACATAAAGCTCCCAATCTGGTGATTCCAAACTGGCTCGCACGAGCTTAGGGATGTTTGTTTTTATCAGAGCGTCGTTTTTTGTCCGACTAATGGATAGTATAAATAATACATTACCCTATTGCAAGCCCTGTTTTGCTATGGTCATCGTGAAGAGCAGGCGTGGACCTGCAGATGCTCTAAACGTCGAGGTCATCGAGCTCTTCGAGCTCTTTGCGCGTGCGCGCCAAGCGGTCACTGCTATGGGATGGCGCTTCGGTAGTCGCAGCTTCTTCCTCGTCTTCATCAGTCGCCACCCGACTGACAGGCTCCTCTTCTCTGTCTTCATGGCTGCTTTCGGCCATGGCGCCGCCATTATGATGGCCGCCTTCGCCATTATCAACAATCTTAAGGTTATACCGTGCGTCATTCTTAGTGCCGAGCGCCCGGAGCAGTGTCCGCAGCGACTGTGCCGTTGCACCACGCTTGCCGATTACCCGTCCAAGATCCTCAGGATCCACCGTCAATTCAAGCAGCACGCCCTTTTCGTCAATGCGGCGTTCGATCTGGACCGCTTCAGGCTTGCTTACCAACGACTTGACGACAAATTCCACAAATTGCTGGTCAATACTGGTACTCATGTGTGTTCGTCTCCTACCTTACTCGAAAGTACATAACCTATTATAGCAAACCGCCATACAGCTGGCGTCCGCATACATTATCAAAAAAAACTGACACCGCGGTGGTGTCAGTTTTTATAGCGTACGAATGTATAATTATTCTGTTTCTGCAGCAGCTTCAGCAGGAGTTTCGGCAACTGGTTCTGCAGCGGCTTCAGCTACAGGCGCAGTCTCCTTCGGTTGGTTACGGCGCAGTTTCGTCGGGTTACGCAACGCGCCTTGCTTGGCGCTACTCACTGATACCCATTTTGGCAATTTCATACCTTCGGCCTGCAAGAGGTAGGCGGCGCGATCAGAGGGCTGTGCACCATGCTCAAGATAGAATGCAGCCTTTTCTTTATCAAAACTCAGAGACTTCGCATGTGGGTCATAGCTACCAAGCAGCGCGACAACCTTACCGCTCGAAGGGGTGCGGCGTGCGTCCTGCACGACGAGGCGGAACATAGCGTGGCCGCTGCGGCCGGTTCTCTGCATACGAATAGTGAGCATAATAAGCTGTCTTCTCCTAAGTTACGTAACGTTAAACAGTTGAGGTATATTTTACAGGAGTAGAACAGATATGTCAAAAGTGTACGCACTTTTTTTGCGATTATCTGCAATCCTCTGGCGCCCATGAGCCAACAACCTTCTTTTGGATTGATGCAAAAGTAACTGATTACTTCTTGGCGTCAGGAAGATACGGCTGGCTCTGTAAAATATGATATTGAATAACTTGGTTGATAAAGCAAGGCCTGGCTGAATACGTCGTTGTATTCACGAAGGGAGCTAACGCTCCGCCAGGCCAAACCATGACCGGAAGTTACCTTCCGACTGCGCCCAGGATGGCATCATGGGTCGACGCATACACCGGTATGGAGCTCATACGGTATGTCGCGACGACTGAATCCACGCCAACCATCAGTTGAACGATGCTTCCGTTGAGGCTTGCAATCTCACCGGCACTCGTAAATGCCACAATAGATTGCGGCATGACGGCAATGCCGCCACTGTTGCTCGTGTCCAGGTAGACGTCACCCGTCGCCGGGACCATAACGGCTACCATATGTTTCCGTTCCGGGGTCTGGACGAAGTATGTCACGGCAACGCCGAGACTATGATTCACCACATTTGGGTCAAGCCGGAAATAGCTATGATCCCGCGCGAGAATGAAATACTCCGCTGCACACACACCGCTATCGGTGACGGCAGTAGACCCGCCCTTGCCCTGATTAGCTCCGACAAGTTGCACCTGGCTGTCTAACAGAGGGTTGCAGGCTACCTGCTGCTCTGGAAGGTCAATCCAGATGGGATGGTACATCAAGCCGACTGTCATGATCATGCCAATCGGCACGACAATCAGTACCACGACAGATACAACATGGAATGCACGGCTATCCACAAGTCGCTTCAACAGATCACGCATGGTTTTCGCCCTTTCCCAGCCGTAGGCTGTGAAAATTCCAGTGCATTCGCACCAGAATAGCTCCCCTTTTGAGAGAGGCCGGATAAATACACTTAAGGTCATGCACTTATCTGGCCGCTCACCTTAGAAGAACCGGGCACATAGGAACTGTAAATGTGCGAAAAGCCGTGAGAGTAGGTGAGATGATTGGGGGTTTATATGAACGAAACGCGTCCCTTATACATCTCACCGCTCACGGCTTTTTAGGTTTAGCACGCAGCTAGCTGTATGCTTTAAAGCTAAAGTCCGAACCGAAGTTCTCCTTTCGCCGCTATTTGCGTGCTGATATTCAGACAAACATGTCCACACGTCTATCTGCTCGGCAATTCTGCCTTTGATCGCTGACCTCACCGTCATGGCTGGGAGGTATCTTGGGTTACCCTAAGGAGGTGGTTTCCATCATTGTATTGATGGCCCGTGAATGCGCTTTTATTTTTGCGCCAATCACCTTGCCTCGCGTTTGCCTCATTATCAAATGAGCACAGCTTCAACTGCCACTATAGCAGCTTCTGGAACGTGCAAGTAAAGCTCCGCACTACCATGTCGTTGCGGTATCAAAACGCTAGATGGTCTAATCGGCTCAGTCTATTAAGCCTCAGAGTTGCCATACTAGCTCGTTTAGCTGTGGACTACTTGCAACAGCGTTAAGCTGTTTTTTCATTCCAACCTATCGGTGTAACGATCAAGTCCAAATCATTGGACAATATTCGTTAGTATACTACATTATATAAGATATGTCAACTATTTTCTGCGGGTTCAGGAGCTTTGCCCTGATAATATTTCAGCGCCTGTTCGGCGGCCTGTTGCTGGCCAGCCTGCTTGCTCGGGCCGACACCTTGGCCGCGCAGTTCACTGCCAATGTAAACACCGACGGTAAAGGTCTTTTCGTGGTCGGGGCCTTCTTCGCTCAACACTTTATACAGCGGCGTCATGCCTTCATGGCTCTGAGACAATTCCTGCAAGTGAGACTTCGGGTCCATCCACGAGCCGGTCGCGAGAATTTGGTCGAATGTTGTCAGTAAGCTTTCGTGGATAAACCGTTTGGCCGCTTCATACCCCTGGTCCAGGTAAAGTGCGCCGATGACTGCCTCGTAACAATTTGCCAGGATTTGCATACGTGCTCGCTCACCGCCATGCCGTTCACCGCGACTCAGGCGCAGGAGCGGTTCATAGCCGTAGCGGCTGGCCGCCGCGCTAATACTTTCAGTACGCACCAGACTACTCCGCCAGTTGGTTAAAATCCCCTCAGGATCGGGATAATTGCCATACAAAAATTCCGTTGCAACCAGCTCCAGCACCGCGTCGCCTAAGAACTCCAGGCGCTCATTATGCTCCTTGCCCGTTTTCTTATGCTCGTTTAAATACGAGCGGTGTGTGAAGGCAGTGATCAAGAGCTCAATGTCATGAAATTCGACCCCGAGCACATCTTTCGCAAAATCTGTATATGGTTTAGAGTAATTTTCCATCGCGGATTTTTTTCATTCCTACCAGTATCAGTTTACCGATGTCTTCATACGCAATTTTATCGATCGCTTCGTTCGCGGGCAACCAACGGATGTCGTTCAGCCAGTCTTCGGGATTCAGTTCGTCAGTCTTGCCGAGGCCCTGCACCATATAGATATGCATCGTCATCAGGACCAGTGTGTGACTGCGGCGGTAGCGGAAATTTACTTTGCCCAGCCACTCATACACTTTCATTTCCTGCAGGCCTGTCTCTTCGATAATTTCCCGGCGCGCCGTGTCGCGCGGGTCTTCGTTCGGTTCCACATGGCCTTTCGGGATCGTCCAGCGGTTCTTGGCATCCTGCATGAGCAGGATCTCCAGATTCTGTGACTTTGGATTCCGGCGAAAAACAATACCGCCGGAAGTCGTTTCGCGTACCACCTCATCAATCGCCGGATGATGGCGACTGACTAAATTACGGAACCCTTGGAATTTTGGGCGCTTCACGAAGACGTTGTTTCACTTTCTACATGGTCGGGCACCGCGGCCTCAGGTTGAGATTTTGCTTGGTCGCTCTCGACGTGGTCTGTACCGGTTAGTTGTCGATAAAACGTCCCGAGTACACCGTTTACAAACTTTGATGAGTTGTCGCCGCCAAAAGCCTTGGCAAGTTCCACCGCTTCATTGATTACAACTTTGGGCGGTACATCCGATTCATGCTTTAATTCATACAAACCGATCCGCAATATAGTGCGGTCCATACGCGCAATTTGGTCGATCGGCCACTCCGGCGCAATCGGCTGTATCAGCGCGTCTAACTCGTCTGACCCGGCCGCAACGCCGCCCACCAGACGCTTAATGAAATCCGTATCTTCGACCATCGCCGTGTAGCGGCGAACATTACGCGCGAGGATGTCGTTGACATTTACCGAGTCGTCGCCAGCATCCTGACGGAACTCGTACTCGTATAACGTTTGCAGCGCAATAATGCGACCAAGGTGTCGGTTTGATGCCATAATTTGTTAAATATTCCGTTTAAACCGCATATGTCTACACACAGTATAGACTGAAACGGTGAATTACTTTGCAGTTTTTTTGCTTGACTCGTTGCGCGTTGTGTACGCCTTCACCGGCGACTTGGCGTTCACCTTGCGGGCGAGTTCAACCAGTAGGTGGCTGCGGCGCAGGCCGGTCTTGCGAGGGCTGGTACGCTTTTTGGGTTTACCCATAGGATAATATTACTCCTTGAACCTGAAACTTTGTTTAATATATCGGGCTAAAGTATAGCGGAAGTACCCCTAAAACTCAACCGGGACATAGCGCAGCATCTGGTTACTGTAGATATCGTCTCTAGATAACCAGACTGACAAGCTTGCCGGGGACGTAAACAGTTTTCTTGAATTCCTTCCCGTCTATGTATGGCTGCACACGGTCGGCGGCTTTGGCGGCTGCAATGATATCCGTCTCAGTCGCGTCGGACTGGACGATGATTTCACCGCGTACCTTGCCGTTCACCTGAATGGCAATTGTCATTGTTTCCGCAACAAGATATTTTTCATCGTACGCCGGCCATTTGCTGAGATGAATTGACTCATTATGACCCAGCTGCTGCCATAACTCCTCAGTAATATGCGGCGCGAACGGCGCTAGCAGCCGGAGGAGGCTCTCAATGGCGAACGTCCATGCGTCTTTGCTGACGAACGGATCGGTTGTTTTTAGCTTATACAGATCATTCACGCACTCCATGAGCGCCGCTATCGCCGTGTTAAAGCCGAGCGACTGCAGGTCCTCGCTGACCCGCTTGACTGCTCGATGAGCTGCCTGCAGTATCTGCTTTTCTGCACGTATATCCTGGCTGGCAGCAGACGGCTGCTGGCTGGCGACTTCACCCAGGTACTCTTGCGTAATCGCCCACACACGTTGCAGAAAGCGGAAGCTGCCGCCCATGCCCTCGACGCTCCAGTTGGCCGACTGGTTCCAGGGACCAATGAACAGCTCCATGATACGTATCGCGTCGGCGCCATAGCCCTGCTCGATCAGGATATCCGGCTCAATAGTATTGCCCTTGCTCTTACTCATCTTTTGGCCGTCGGGCGCCAGAATCATTCCCTGGTTACGCAGGCGCTCGAACGGCTCATCGAAGGTAATCATACCTTCGTCGTACATCACTTTCGTCCACATGCGGGCGTATAGCAGGTGCATGACCGCGTGCTCGGCGCCGCCGATGTAATCATCAACCGGCAGCCAATACTTCACTTTGTCTTTGTCAAAGGGCTGCTCGCTATTGCGCGGATCTGCAAAACGCAAGAAATACCAGCTGGAGCAGGCAAAGCCATCCATCGTATCTGTCTCGCGCGTGGCCGGGCCGCCGCATTTCGGACAGTTCACATTCACAAATTCGGGCACGCGCGCCAGCGGACTGCGTCCGTCTCCGCTCGGCTCGAAGCTCTGCATCGGCGGCAATACTACCGGCAATTGGTCTTCCGGAACTGGCACGGCGCCGTCTTTTTCACAGTGGATCATCGGGATCGGCGCGCCCCAGTAGCGTTGCCGTGAGATCAGCCAGTCACGAATTTTATAGTTAATCCGCTCCTTGGCAACACCTTGTTTTTCCAGGTCGGCGACAATCTGCTCACGCGCCTCACTCGTCGGCAAATTATCGTATTTGCCGGAGTTAATCATCACTCCTTCGCCAATGTGAATCGGCTTGTTGAGCGCAAAATCGATAATGGTCGTAATGCCGCTCCACACGCCATTGGCTGCCATATCCGCCTCGCTCATCCACGTAATTTCATAGCGGCCTTTTTCGTAGTCTTCGGCCTCGTCCAGGCCGATATTTTTCTCTGACTGCAGCTCAGCCAGGACAATACGCTTCACCGCCCGACGCGGCTTGGTCGTGCCGTCGTTATAGTAATCGGTATAGTATACGGCAACTGCGGCCGGCAGGACTTTGACAACCTTTATATCAGTGTAGCCAGTTTCTTCACGAGTCTCTCTCAGCGCCGCTTGCTCAACTGTTTCGCCTTTTGCAATGCCCCCGCCCGGCAAATCAAAGCCGCGCCTATGCTTCGGCGCCTCATTCCAGTCCATAATGCAGTATGTATTATTCTTAGGGTTGCGCAACACGACAATCGCTACCTCGCGGTCAACGGCGTCGGCCGAGAACTTATCTTCATTCAGCACCGGTGCAACCACCGGTTTGACAGGCAAGTCAAACTTCCCGGCAAAGTCGTAATCGCGGTCATCATGGGCAGGCACGGCCATGATGGCGCCCGTGCCGTACCCGTACAGCACGTAATCGGCGATCCATACCGGAATCTTCTCATTGTTTGCCGGGTTAACCGCATACGCACCTGTGAAAACACCTGTCTTTTCACGGTTTGTTTCCTGACGTTCTACGTCACTTTTAGCCTGGGCGGCTTTTACATAATCGCCGACGCGCTCGCGGTGTTCGGCCGTGGTAATATCGTGGACCAGCGGGTGTTCCGGCGCAAGCACCATAAACGTTGCGCCAAAAATGGTATCCGGCCGGGTCGTGAAAATTTTGACGGTTTTGTCCGAACCATCAACTTTGAAATCAATTTCCGCACCGCTGCTCCGTCCGATCCAGTTGCGCTGCATAGATTTGATCGACTCGCTCCAATCCACCTCGTCCAGATCTTTGGCCAAGCGGTCAGCATAGTCGGTGATCTTGAAGAACCACTGTTTCAGCGCCTTTTTTTCGACATCCGAGCCACAGCGCCAGCACTTGCCGTTCTCCACCTGCTCGTTGGCCAGTACCGTCTTGTCGACCGGGCACCACCACTGCAGGCTTTCCTTCTGATATGCCAGGCCTTTTTTATACAGCAGCAGGAAAAACCACTGCGTCCAGCGGTAGTAATCGGGGTCAGAACTGGCAAATTCCCGCGACCAGTCATAGCCGAAGCCCATTTTCACGAGCTGATCCTTGAAGCGCGTCGTATTCTGTTTGATCGCTTCCTGCGGGCTGATGCCGGTCTTGATAGCATAGTTTTCTGCCGGCAAGCCAAAGGCATCCCAACCCATCGGATGGAGCACGTTGTAGCCTGTCATGCGTGCATGGCGCGACAGCACGTCACCGATGGTGTAGTTGCGCACGTGCCCAACATGCATCGCGGCACCGCTTGGATACGGAAAATATTCCAGGATGTACCGCTTTGGCTTGGCGGAAGTATCTTCGGCCTTATAAATGCCGCTTTCGGTCCACTTCTTTTGCCATTTCGGCTCAATTTCTTTCGGATTGTATCGCTGCATAGGGAAAAGCTCCTCTTGTCTTTACTGCATTATAACGGATATGAAAAATACTATGCCCTACCGGGCGAGGAGAAGTTGCAAAGAGTCACGCAACAAAGTCATGGAAAAACCATACCATAT
The DNA here is from genome assembly GCA_964588575.1 of uncultured Candidatus Saccharibacteria bacterium. Taxonomy (GTDB): domain Bacteria; phylum Patescibacteriota; class Saccharimonadia; order Saccharimonadales; family UBA4665; genus JANWHZ01. Next base: position 5,251 of record CAZPPY010000017.1, on the reverse strand, counting down.
ATCAGTCAGACAAGAAAGGGTGCCCCCGCACGAGGCTCTGACATTCCTGTACTCTCTCATTCGCCGTTAAAGCGGCATTCCGCTCAGCAAGCCGCCTGTACCGCCCAGACCATGCTCATTCAGTATATCCAGAACTGACTTAGCACCGCTCGGCACCGTAGCCGTGACAGTCGCACTGCCAGGCGTAATGTGTAGCTTCGTGTCAATTGTTGTCGTGCCATCGATGCCTTTCGTCGTTGCCGACAACGCTGCAGTGATTTTATTAGTGGCCGTATCAAGCGTCAGGTTCAATGTGCCGCTCTGCGGATTGCCACCATTATCCTTGCCCACAAAACTGAAGCCAAACGGATAGGTGCTGCCGCCGCCGTAATTCTGGCTGATAGCGAATACCGACGAACTGTCGGATGAATCAGTCAGGGCTACCTTGCTGACCAATTTGGCATCCAAATCGATCCACAAGTCAAAGGTGTAGCCTGTTTTTGCCTGCTTTGCTTCATTTTTGAACGTTGCAATATCAAGCATATCGCTCAAATTCTTATTGCTTGTCTGCTTCGACCAGGCGTTTAGTTTACTGCTATCCAGCGCTGTACCGAGCGCATCAATGTAGGACTGCAGGTGATCTTTGTTATAACCGACTTTGTAATGATTCGTCGTCTGGCCGCTCTGAACTTCGCGAGCGACAAATTGTTGGTTCGTCAGCACGGCTTTTGTCGGGTCAGTCGTAAAGATATATTGCTTATTGACCGTCTGTACTTTTGTGACCGCATCTTGCAGCTGCTCGTACGACGGGGCTTTCACGCCGTCTTGCACAGGGCCGCCCGCGTCTTGCTTGAGATTGCTCGCATAGGTATCGAGGAGCGTATGATCAATGGCAATCCATTGGCCGTCGAGATCATCAAAGCTGCTCAAGCCAATCTTGTCCAGGAACGGCTTGACACCCGTCGCTTGCACATACAGGTCAGGGCTGGCTGAACCATTCACATGCAGGCTGCGAAAATTCACGGTTGCTCTCTCGCCCATCACATCAGCGTCCAACTTTGCAGTCGCATTGCCGGCTTTATCAGACGAGCCATTCATCGCGATATCAAAGCTAGCGGCGCTACTCTTGAAATTCAGCGAACCGTCAAAGGCGGCACTGTTATAATTCGCCTCCTGCTGTGTTTTTGAGTAGGCAATGACGGCATCGACTGCAGCGCCGGTATTTTGCAGGCCGGAATTATACACATTATCCGGAAGCCCGGGAATATAGAACGCAAAAACATAGCCGCCCGCAAGCGCCACCAGCACGGCAAGAACAATACCAACGGCCATAAACAGCAGCTTTTTCCGGCCTTTTGCTGGCCGGGACCCTGTCACGCCCTGTTGTGATACGGGGAGTACGTCAGGCTGCGACGGGGCTGGCGGCGTCATATCAGAAGATTGGATATCATTTTGCATGGTCTTCTCGTTTCTTGGTTATGTTAGTACGCATTATATGTAAAATCGGCAAACTTCTACACAATTTTCCGGCGAACACTGCCAGAAAGTCCGGTCAGCAACGTGTATGGGAAGAGCCGCTGGGCAGCGCACAGGCGCGCAACTGAATTGGGAGCCGCTGGATCACTACTGAATACGGTAACTTCATCGCCGACCTTTCGTGGTGTTTGGCCAAGATCAACCATCGTATGGTTCATGCACACCCGGCCGACAATCGGCAGCATTGATTCGCCGGAGCTGACAACGCCGGCATTGCTCAGCTCGCGCGGCACGCCCTCGTAATAGCCAAGCGGCAGAATACCAATGTGCATCGCTTTCGGCGCCGTAAATGTACCGTTGTAGCTGACACGATCGCCCTTCTGCAGCACGACGACCTTGATGATCGTACTCTTGAGTGCCAAAACGGGCTGTAGGTCTGCCAGATCGGCATAGTGTGCATCGGTGAGCGTTAGGGGATTCACTCCATATATGCCGATACCTAACCGGACAGCATTGGCATGAATACTTGTCGCTTTTGTGCTGCCGGCCGTCTGCGCAATATGTACAAACCGCGGCCGAAAGCCTTGCGCCAGGATCTGTGCAAGCTGCGCGTCAAATTCTTCGACTTGCTTGTGCGTGAACGAATTGTCAACTTCGTTGTCGGCGTCTGCCAAGTGTGTCATGACGCCTTCCAGCTCAAGCTTCGGAAACAGCTTCAGCACATCAAGATATGGCTGCAACTCATTTGGCTGCAAGCCCAGGCGGTTCATGCCGGTATTCAGCTCCAGATGAATACGCACCTTCCGGTGCAACCGTGCGAACGCTTCCAGCCCGGCAATATCCTGGACGACGAACGAGCAACGCCGAGTGTCCAAAAGCCGTACGTTTTCCGGCAAAACATATCCCAGGACCAGAATGCGATGCTTTGTTGTATGCCGGATTTGACCGGCTTCGAAATATCCGTCCACGGCTAATAAATCACAGCCCGCGTCGTTCAGTATGGCCGCCATTTCTTTGAGCCCATGCCCATACGCGTTTGACTTCAGAACCGGGATGATGCTATGGCCCGGATGCTGCGCTTGCACGAGCCGAAAATTGTGCAGCACCGCTGATCGTTTGATCTCAATCAGATTCAGCGTTTTATACCGATAACGCTTGGAGAAGACTCGCCGCAGCATGGCCGCACCTAAAATTGCTGGAGATAATTAGTGGTAAATGTTGTCGTCAGCGCATTCCGGGCGGCGTGTCGCTCTTTCGCAAAACCGATGAGTCTTTGTACCAGGTCGACATTGCTGATGCCTGCTTTATTCCAGTTGTGAGCGTACAAACCGCCAGGCAAAGGATTAATTTCATTAAAGTAAACGTCTTTAGTCTTCTCGTTAATAAGAATGTCGACCCGTGCAATGCCTGAACAGCCTGCAGCTTTGAAGCCGGCAACCGCGACGCGCTCCGCTTCGTCATATAACGACTTCGGAAAATCCGCCGGGATGCGGCTGTAGCCTTGCGCACCTTGAGCACTTTTGCTACCGCCCTTGCCCTTTTTGCCTCCGCGCAAATATTTCGTATCAAAATCGAAGAAATCTTCGGCTCTGAACATTGGCTCTTCTAAGAGAGCAGGGATAATAGTGGTTCCATAGCCCATGATTGGCAGTGTAGCCTCACGCAGGTTCGGGACAGCCATCTCGACTAGGATATTCGAATCATAATGCAAAGCAACTTCGATTGCATTGCGTAACTCAGTCCGTGTTGATACTTTCGTTACCCCGATACTTGATCCAAGGTGCGGCGGTTTCACGAACGACGGGTACCCAAGTTTCTGCTCGATCTCGTCAATAATCTGTTTGTCATGTTGCTCATACTGCTCCTGGCTGAAAATTACGTCGGGTACCGTCTTCAGTCCCGCGCTTTTAGCCACCAGTTTTGCGAGGATTTTGTCCATGCCGATGACGCTCGCCTGCATGTCACAGCCGGCATACGGTACATTGGCCATATCAAGCAGGCCCATCAGCGCCCCATCCTCGCCGTATGTGCCGTGCATGGCCGGGAAAACGATGTCTATCTTGCGAGCCGCTTTGCGGCCGGCAATGCCGCCCGCTTTCGTAAGCGTCATACCGCCGTCAAACTGCACGCTCGCCGGCCGGTTTTTATGCATAAAATCCTTGATTTTGTCCGAACGGTAGAGGTCGATATCTTTCAGTCGGTCGTCCCAATACCAGGTGCCGTCTTTGGCAATATATACTGCTTCAACCCTGTATTTTTTTGTCAGCTCCAGCGGCTTGATGATGCTCGCAATCGCGGTCACGATAGAAATATCATGCTCGGCGCTGCGGCCGCCAAAAATCACTGCGACAGTTTCCATAGCAATTAGTATACACAATTAATGGTTCCGCTTAGCTTGCAGCAATTGTTGCCAAATGAAAAAGGAGCAGGTATGACGTGCGATGCGGATGCATCGTGCGCGGCCTTTATAGGGCGCTTCCTACTCCTTCTTGTCATTGTTAGTTAGACAGCTTGATATCGATAGTGATGAGCTTGAACCTGTGCGTCAGCACAAATGCTGCCACCACGACAACTGCAGCGACCTCAAGGATAACTTCCAGCGGAAGTGCCTGACCTGCTTCTCCCGATTTGAGTCGAGGAACAAGCAAGCTCCAGCTTACCCACAGAGTTGCAGCTGCCGCAGCCAGCTTTAGCGCCAAGTCAAACGCAAAGTTGACCACCATCAGTACGACGACCAAGCATCCGGCCCACGACACGTACGTACGCATGCCTCTCCCTTTCTGTGGAGGAATCGCCAACAATGAACGCTTAGATTATAAACGAATAACTGTAATTTGTCAATCAGCGATAATTGTCCGGCCAGTCGTTCTGCATGAGGACCAGGTCGCCGGCTGCGACAAAGTAGTTCAGGCCCGTATAGAACTCCAAGGGATTGTCTTCAATCAGTAATTCGCCAGCGTAATGACCAGCTTCAAGGCCCGCCTGTATATACTGCGTGACCGAATTATGCATGAGGACGACAACCTGTGCGCCTGATGCGGCAATCAGCCGGCCCATTTCCGTGTGGATCGCCGCCGACTCATTCCCCTGGTCCACGAGCCCGGGCGTGACGTAGAGTTTCCGTTGCGCCGGTAATTCCCTAAGTAATTGCGTCCCCGCGCGGATACCTTCGATATTGCCGTTGTAGGTATCGTCGATGATCCACGCTCCGCTCAGCTGATACGGCTGCATGCGGTGCTCAAACGGCTTTGTTGCCGCTATGCCCGCCGTGACTTCCTCGGGGCTTAACCCAAATGATCTGCCGAGCGCCGCCGCCAGACTCAGGGGACCGAGATTGTGCCGGCCAAGCAGGCCGCTCTGAAGCTTCATGATCTCTTTGCCTTTTTTCAGTGTAAACGTAAGGCCAGCAAGCGATACTTCGGCGTTGCCAACTTTCCAGCCAAGCGCACCCTGACGGTCGTACGACTTGAATTCCGGACGGATAAACGGTCGGGCGGCCACAGATTCGTCATTCACATACAGCCGGTCTTTCTCTTTGATAAAGTGCGCGATGCTGAATATGTCTTTGCCGGCATCTTCGGTGCTGCGATAGTGGTCGAGGTGCGCCGCAGCAACACCGGTAATAACCGCTTGCGATGGGTGTGTCGTCCGCGCGAACTTTGCTACATCACCAGGCGCGCCTTCGCCGTACTCAATCAGCACAATATCTTCGTCACCTTTCAGTTTGCGGGCAAACGCGGCGTGGCTGACGGCGACATTTTTGTTTGCCGGCGTAGCAGCGACTTTTTTGCCGGTT